>NZ_JAZHLI010000015.1:0-85854 GCF_036549475.1 Aurantimonas sp. A2-1-M11
ATGCAGAAGGACGGCTCAAAGGAATCCTTGAAGGGGAAATTCCAAAGGGCAGGCTGGGACAATGCATTCCTCTCTCGCCTGCTCAGCCTGTTCTGAAATGCGATTGCCCTGGTACCACCAGGGTCCGGCCTTGACGTGGCAGAACCGGGCAAAGCCGACATACATCAGCGCATAGCCCGTCAGCAGCAACGCATTGGCCCCGCCGATCGCCAGGACGTCGAGGCCGAGGAGACGCAGCGGTGCGGTGGCGGCTGCCAGTCCGATCAGGGCCATGCCGGCGCTCCAGCGCAGCAGGGCAACTTCACGCAGGTTGCGCCATTCCAGGAGATGGCAAAGGCTGGCGCCCAGGCAGAGCCCGCTCAAAACAAGAAGCATCGTAGGTGTGTGGATCTGCATGGGCCCGCGATGATCGAGATTGACGTAAGGATACTATCGCGGAAATATCGACGCTTCGTTACGATCGCAACGGATTGTCCCGCTTCCCCGTCAGGCGCTGCCAGCAGATCCAGTATCATCGTCCAGCGGCACGACGTCGACGGCGTGCGATGTCCTCTGGTGGCCGGCCGTGACAACCACGCCGGCGACCGGTGCCACGTCGGCGTAGTCGCGTCCCATGGCCACGATAATGTGATCGCGGCCGGCGACGACCCCGTTGGTCGGGTCGAAGCCGATCCACCCCACTTCGGGGCCGAGCCATGCGGCGGCCCAGGCATGCATGGAATCGGCACCTTCGAGGCGTGGCTTCCCGGGCGGCGGGTCGGTGCGCAGGAAGCCGCTGACATAGGCCGCCGGGATGCCGACGCCGCGCAGGCCGGCCACCATCACATGGGCAAAATCCTGGCACACGCCGCGGCGCCGCGCGAACGCCTCGGCGACGCCGGTGCGCACGTCGGTCGCGCCCGGCTCGTAGGCGAAGTCGGCATGGATCCGCCGGGCGAGGTCGAGCACGGCGGTCCCGGCCTCGGGGACAGCCGACAGAGGCTCTTCCGCATAGGTGGTCACGGCCGGGACCGGAACGATCCGCCGGCTGCGGCCGAGAAAATGGATCGGCGACAGCCCGTGCGCCTCCCGCCACGTGATCGCGGCATCGGCGATCTCCACCAGGGTGGGCGTCGCCACGAGATCCGCCGGGGCCCGGTCGACCCGCACGCGGGCCCGCATCTCGACGTCGAGATCGCGGTGGGGACGGCGCACGGTCACGTCCTCGACGAAATTGCCGAAGAAGTCGCGCTCGCCGTGCTGCTCGTCGGGATGCGGGGACACATCGACATGCGACGAAAGAACATGCTGCCCGCAATCGCCGCGCGGCCGCACGCACAGGAGATGGCGGGCATCGGCGACCGCCGCGGGATAGTTGCAGGCGATCGTCAGGCGGATGTCGTAGATCATTCCGGATCGCCTCCGCCGGCCGATGCAGCGGGGCCGGCCATCAGATAGCGCTGGCCCATAAGATCGGACAACAGGCCCAGATCGCCGGCGACGCGCTGCAGGAACGCGGTGTCCACCTCCACCGCGTCGGCGGTCTCCAGCCGCACCCTGAGGCGGGCCACGCGGCGGAACAGCATGTCCGGCGTCTCGCCCGACCGGACGCCCGGCAGTTCCACCAGCCGGGATTCCAGATCGTTCACCTGGAAGGCGAGGGAGCGCGGATTGAGCGGATCTAGCACAGTGAGGTCGACCACCGTCTCCTGCGACAGGTCCACCGAATAGCGGCGGCGATAGGTGACGAGGCTGTCGGTGAATTCGAGCAGCGCTTCGAGGGCGCCCTCGGGAGGCGCGTCCCGCATCAGCGTCGCGGCGATCAGCGCCGACATCTGGCCGCGCTCGATGCGCCGGCCGCACTGCATGAACCGCCAGCCGGTGAACTGGTACATGTTCTCGCGCACGAGGCCGGTGAAGCCGGACAGGCGCGTGAGAATCTGGCTGGCGAGCGCGACGACGTCCCGGTCCTTTTCGGCGATCGCCCGTTCGATCAGCTCGACGATCTCGTTCAGGCTGCGCCAGCCATCCGGCGAGAACCGGTCGCGGATGCGCGAGGCGGTATCGGCAGCCTGGCGGGCGAGCGCCAGGAGGCCCTTCGCCGACTGGCCGGGCGCCACCGACACGCCGAGGCCGGACAGGAGCGTGGCCACGCTCGTCTCCACCTCCTGCAGACGCTGGCCTTCGCCGGCACGCGCCGCATAAATGCGCAGGAGACGCGTGGCGACTTCGCAGCGCTCGGCATAGCGGCCGAGCCAGTAGAGATTGTCAGCGGCCCGTGCCGGCAGCGCCCCCGGCAGCCGCCGCAGGAACCGGTCCGGCGATCCGAGCAGCGTGACCTGGCTCGCGGGTGTCTCCGACGGAATCCAGACGTCGGTCGAGCGGCCGCCCTGCTGCATCGACACGACCCGGGCGTCGCGGGAATCGGCGACACGGGCGAAGCCGCCGGGCATGACGTGCCAGCCATTCTCGTCCCGCGCCAGGAAGACGCGCAGCGTCACCGGCCGCGGTTCCAGCACACCATCGACGAAGGCCGGTGCGGTGGAGAGCCTGGCGATCTCCTGGCCGACCAGCCGCGCGCCCTCCGCCAGCATCCCGGGCTCGGTCCTGTCGAAATCGAAGACGGGCGGGCCGTCATGGACCGAGGAGGCCGGAGGAAACGCCTCGGCCAGTTGCAGGCGATCGCGACGGGCCGCGACATGGGCGCGTTCCGCTTCCTGCCCGCACCACCAGGTCGCCACGGTCGGCAGCGACAGATGGCGGCCGATCAGCGCCTCGGCCAGCGGCTCCTGAAAGGCCATCAGGGCCCGGCTTTCCAGGATGCCCGAGCCTGGCGCATTGACCATCGCGACGGTTCCGGCGCGGACCGCGCGAAGCAGGCCCGGCGTGCCGATCCGCGAACCGGCGAAGAGCTCCAGCGGGTCGCAGAAATCGGCGTCGAGCCGGCGCCAGAGCACGCGAATGGCGCGCGTCCCGTCGACCGTGCGCACGTCGACCCGGTCGCCATGCACGACGAGATCGCCGCCTTCCAGCAGCAGAAGACCCAGATAGCGGGCGAGATAGGCCTGTTCGTAATAGGTATCGTTGTGCGGGCCCGGCGTCAGCAGGCCGATGCGCGAGGCGTCGGGGCCGGCAAGCCGGTAGAGGCTGTCGCGGAAGCGCTGGAAGAAGCCGGCGAGGCGCTCGACATTCATGTCGCGGTTTAGCTCGGGAAACGCCTTGGCGGTGGCGACGCGGTTTTCCAGCGCGAAGCCGGCCCCGGACGGCGCCTGGGTGCGGTCGCCCAGCACCCACCAGCGCCCGTCCGGCCCGCGGCCGAGATCCATCGCGATGAACCGGATCAGCGGTTCGCCGGCGAGGCCCTGATCGGCGACGGGGCGCAGGAATTCCGGATTCTGGCCGAGGATCGGGCCCGGCAGCGTGCCATCGGCGATCAGCCGGCGCTCGCCATAGAGATCGGCGAGCAGCCGTTCGAGGAAGTCGGCCCTCTCCACCAGGCCCTCGGACAGACTCTGCCATTCGGCGGGGTCGAGCACGAGCGGCGGCTGCGACAGCGGCCAGTCGCGCTCCGCCTCGCTGGCGTCGCCATAGACCCGGTGAAAGACGCCGGCCTCGCTGAGATACTGCCGGGCGCTGCGGAAACGCGCCTCGCGCTCGCCGTCCGGCATCGTCTCGAGGGCCTCGACCAGCGGTCGGTAGTGCGGTCGCACGGAGCCGTCCTGCGCCAGCATCTCGTCATGGCCCGTGCCGACGAGGGTGGCATAGCGGGCCAGAACGGACGCGGGTTCACTTGGCTGCATGCTATTCCGTAGAACTCCTCACCAGATGCGCTATAGCGGCATTCGCTCTCTGGACATAGCAAGAGATTGGACACCATGCGCGGACACCTCGCCAGCCTGCTGCGCTCGCGTCGCTGGGAATACTTCATCGTCACGGTCATCATCATCAACGCCATCACGCTGGGGCTCGAGACCGTACCCAGCGTGATGGCCGCGATCGGGCCACTGCTTCTGGCCCTCGACAAGGCCATCGTCGTCCTTTTCGTGATCGAGATCGCCCTGCGGATCACCGCCTTCGGATGGCGCTTCTTCCGCGATCCGTGGAGCCTCTTCGACTTCGCCATCGTGGCGATTGCGCTGCTGCCAGCAACCGGGCCGCTGACGGTGCTGCGCGCCCTGCGCATCCTCAGGGTTCTGCGCCTGATCTCGGTGGTGCCGTCGCTAAGGCGGGTGATCGGCGGACTGATCGCGGCCCTGCCCGGCATGGGCTCGATCGTGGTCCTGCTGCTCCTGGTCTTCTACGTCTTCGCGGTGATGGCGACGAAGCTGTATGGCGAGACCTTCCCCGAATGGTTCGGCTCCATCGGGGCATCGGTCTACACCCTGTTCCAGGTGATGACGCTGGAGAGCTGGTCGATGGGCATCGTGCGCCCGGTCATGGAAGCCCATCCCCAGGCCTGGCTGTTCTTCGTGCCGTTCATCCTGTCGACGACCTACGCCGTCCTGAACCTGTTCATCGGCGTCATCGTCTCGGCGATGCAGGAGGAGCATCAGGCGATCTCCGAGGCGGACCAGGAACAAATCCACGACGAGAACAAGCAGGTCCTGTCGGAACTGCGCGCCTTGCGCCGCGAGATCGCCGAGATGAAGGCCAAGCTCCCCTGATCATTCCCGGCAGGCCCGCTCCGTATTGGAACGGCCTGCCGGGAATGGGGAGTGCTTTACGCGATCCCTGGCGGTCGCCGCAGGTCCAGCGTGGCCGGGAAGGTCGCGTTCGGCCGTTCGCCGATCGGCTGGTACTCGCCAGGCGTATGACCGGTATTCTGGAAGCGGGCGAGGCGACGTGCCTCCGCCTCGTAGGAATTGACCGGGAAGGTGTCGTAGTTCCGGCCGCCCGGATGGGCGACATGGTAGACGCAGCCGCCCAGCGACCGCTTCGACCAGCGATCGTAGATGTCGAAGGTCAGCGGCGCGTCGACCGGCAGTGTGGGGTGCAGGCCCGAGGCCGGCTGCCACGCCTTGAAGCGCACGCCCGCCACCGCGTCCTTGCCCGTGCCGGTCGGCGTCATCGGCACTTCGCGGCCGTTGCAGGTGACCATGTGGCGGGCAGGATCGAAGCCGCTCATCTTGACCTGCAGGCGCTCGACCGAGGAATCGACGAAGCGCACGGTGCCGCCGATGGCCCCGGTCTCGCCCATCACGTGCCAGGGCTCCAGCGCCTGACGCAGTTCCAGCGACACGCCGCTGCGCTCGATCCGGCCGCAGAACGGGAACCGGAACTCGGCCTGCGCCTCGAACCACTCGGCGCGCATGGGATAACCGGCGGCGCCGAGATCGGCGAGGACGTCGCGGAAATCCTGCCAGACGAATTCCGGCAGCATGAAGCGGTCGTGCAGTGTGGTTCCCCAGCGCACGAAGCGACCGGTCTCCGGCGTCTTCCAGAACTTGGCGATCAGCGCCCGGATCAGCAGCTGCTGCGCAAGGCTCATGCGCGCGTCCGGCGGCATCTCGAAGCCGCGGAACTCGACGAGGCCGAGCCGGCCGGTCGGGCCGTCGGGCGAAAACAGCTTGTCGATGCAGATTTCGGCCCGGTGGGTGTTGCCGGTCACGTCGATCAGAAGGTTGCGGAACAGCCGGTCGGTCATCCAGGGCGCCACGGTGGACGAATCCTCCGGGATCTGCGCCATGGCGATCTCAAGTTCGTACAGCTGATCGTGGCGCGCCTCGTCGATGCGCGGTGCCTGGCTCGTCGGCCCGATGAACAGGCCCGAGAACAGGTAAGACAGCGACGGATGACGCTGCCAGTAGAGGACCAGTGATTTCAGAAGGTCTGGCCGGCGCAGGAACGGCGAATCCAGCGGCGTGGCCCCGCCAACGACGACGTGGTTGCCGCCACCGGTCCCGGCATGCTTGCCGTCGATCATGAACTTGTCGGTGCCCAGGCGCGACTGGCGCGCCTCCTCGTAGACCGTCGTGGTGATGTCGACGCTCTCGCGCCAGGACGAGGACGGGTGGACATTGACTTCGATGACGCCGGGGTCCGGCGCCACGCGGATGACGTTGAGGCGCGGATCGGCCGGCGGGGCGTAGCCCTCGATCTGGATCGGCAGGTTCTCGGCTTCCGCGACCTCCTCGACGGCGCCGAGAAGGTCGAGATAGGCCTCGGCGGACTCCAGCGGCGGCATGAACACGCAGAGCTTGCCGTCCCGCGGCTCGATCGCCAGCGCCGTCCGCACGGCCCCGAGGATGGTGTTGGGGCTGGGTTCGGCGGGCTCGGCCGGCGCAGCGGTGCCGGCACGGGCCGTCATGCCGCCATCGCCCATGGACTGGCGCATGTCGCCCGCCGGGCCGGTCATCACCTGCTCGGCTGCATCGTCACGCTGGCTCTGCATCTCGACGCGGCCGTACTGGGCGCGGTTCTGCGGCGGCAGCGGCGGGAAGGGCTGCATCGGGTCGGCCGGGTGGATGTAGGGATAGTCCTTCGATTCCAGATGCGGGATCGCGCCGAGCGGCAGCCGGTAGCCCAGCGCGCTGTCGCCGGGTGCGAGGAACAGATGCCCGCGCCGCGTCGTCCAGCGCTCCGACTGCCAGCGCAGGGCGCGCTCGCCGCGTCCTTGCCAGGCCTGCACAGGCAGGACGTATCCGGTCGGCTTCGACAGGCCGCGCGAGAAGACCGTGGCCAGGCGAGCCCGTTCCTCGGGGTCTTCCAGCTTGGAATCGGTGGGCTCGACATTTTCGGGCAGCTGCGCCTCGCGGGCGAGCCAGTAGGCGGCATCCTCATAGGCCGGCGCCGCATAATCGGGCGACACGCCGATGGCCTCGGCGACCTTGCGCGACAGGCGCTCGGCTTCTTCCGGCCCCACCGGCCGGGCCTCGGTTTCGCGCGCCACCAGCTCGGCATTCGTCCAGACCGGTACGCCGTCCTTGCGCCAGTACAGCGAGAAGGTCCAGCGCGGCAGGGTTTCGCCCGGATACCATTTGCCCTGGCCGTAATGGAGGAAGCCGCCGGGGGCGAAGCGGTCGCGCAGCCGACGGATCAGGTCGTCGGCCAGGCCGCGCTTCATCGGCCCGGTGGCATCGGCATTCCATTCCGGCGACTCGAACTCGTCGATGGAGACGAAGGTCGGCTCGCCGCCCATGGTCAGGCGCACGTCGTTGGCGACCAGTTCGCGGTCCACCGCCTCGCCGAGCTGGTCCAGCGCCTGCCAGCTCTCCTCCGAGAACGGATAGGACACCCGCGGCCGCTCCGAGATCCGGTCGACGGTCATCTCGAAGTCGAACTCGACCTCGGCAAAGCTGACGGCGCCGGTGATGGGTGCAGCGGAGCGGTAATGCGGCGTGGCGGCCAGCGGCACATGACTTTCGCCGGTCATCAGGCCCGAGGTCGGGTCGAGACCGATCCAGCCGGCGCCGGGGAGATACACCTCGGCCCAGGCATGCAGGTCGGTGAAGTCGACATCCGTGCCGGTCGGGCCGTCGAGCGCGACCACATCGGGCTTGAGCTGGATCAGATAGCCGGAGACGAAGCGGGCGGCAAAGCCCAGGTGCCGCAGGATCTGGACCAGCAGCCAAGAGGTGTCGCGGCAGGAGCCAGAGCATTTCTCCAGCGACTCGTCGGGCGTCTGCACACCCGGCTCCATCCGCACGAGATAGGCGATCTGCTGCTGCAGCGTGCGGTTGAGCCCGACGAGGAAGTCTACCGTATGGGTTTCGCTGCGGTCGAGTTCCGCAAGATAGCGCGTGAGGAGAGGGCCCGCAGGCTCGGCGTCGAGATAAGCAGCCAGATCGGTGCGGAGCGGTTCCTCATACTGGAACGGCCAGGCCTCGGCGGCCTCCTCGACGAAGAAGTCGAACGGATTGTAGACCGTCATGTCGGCCAGAAGGTCGACCTCGATGCGGAACTCGGTCGCTTCCTCGGGGAACACGAGACGCGCCAGGTAGTTGCCGAAGGGGTCCTGCTGCCAGTTGATGAAGTGGTTTTCCGGCAGGATCTTGAGCGAATAGGACGGCACCTTCGTGCGCGAATGCGGTGCCGGTCGCAGACGGATTACCTGCGGTCCGAGCCGGACCGGGCGGTCATAACGGTAATGGGTGACGTGGTGCAGGGCTGCTAGGATCGACATCGGAACTTTCGTGCGGCGAATGCAAACTCGGCGGGCGAATGCTGGCAGGCGGTCATCTGACCATAAGGCCGGGAAGTTATCCGGCAAGCGTTCGTCTGTCCTACGGGGCAAACCGGTCGGAAATTATTTCGTTCCGGTCGCCGTAGGCCGGAACTTGCCCCGGTCGCACGCATTGATGCGCTCTGGCTGCTCGCACCGCGACAGGCGCCGCAAAGGTATCGACGATGAAACTGTTTTCCTGCCCGTCCTGTTCGCACACCGTGTTTTTCGAGAACACCGTCTGTGAGCGGTGTCACCATGGGCTTGGCTACGAGCCACGCGCGAACCACATCCTGGCACTGGAGCAGGACGACGGGATCTGGAAGTCGGTCGGCGCCTACAGCGACGCAGGCCGCTGGAAGTACTGCCAGAACCGGGAATACGGCGTCTGCAACTGGCTGATCGCGGGCGACAATCCCGACACGCTCTGCGCCGCCTGCCGCCACAATGTCACGGTCCCCGATCTCGCCGACGCCGAGAATGTCGCTTTGTGGCGCAACATGGAGATCGCCAAGCACCGCATGATCTACACGGCGATGCGCCTTAACCTGCCG
The DNA here is from genome assembly GCF_036549475.1 of Aurantimonas sp. A2-1-M11. NCBI lineage: Bacteria > Pseudomonadati > Pseudomonadota > Alphaproteobacteria > Hyphomicrobiales > Aurantimonadaceae > Aurantimonas > Aurantimonas sp. A2-1-M11. Next base: position 8,695 of record NZ_JAZHLI010000015.1, read on the forward strand.
CTGGTGACCCGCGACGAGGAGCCCGAGGGGCTGGGCTTCGATTTCCTGTCGAACGATCCCGGTGCGAGCGAATCGGTGATGACGGGACATGACGACGGGTTGATCACGATCGCCCTCGTCGAGGCACATGATGCCGAGCGCGAGAAACGCCGCACATCGATGGGCGAACCTTACCGTACGCTGCTCGGGCATTTCCGCCATGAGGTCGGACATTGGTACTGGGACCGCCTTGTGCGGGACGGCGGTGCCCTCGAGGCCTGCCGGGCGATCTTCGGCGACGACACGGTCGATTACGGCGAGGCGCTGCAGACGCATTACGCCAACGGCCCGAAGCCGAACTGGCAGGACGAGTTTGTCTCGTCCTATGCGGGCGCCCATGCCTGGGAGGATTTCGCCGAGACCTGGGCGCATTATTTCCACATCGTCGACACACTGGAGACCGGTCACAACTGGGGCGTCATCGTCAATCCGCGGGTCGAGGAAAGCGGGCTTTTGACCACCCGCATCGATTTCGACGTCTTCTCCGAGGGCGTGACGACCCAGGAGATCTCCACGGCCTGGCTGGCGCTGTCGGCGGCACTGAACTCCTTCAACCGTTCGATGGGCCATCAGGACCTCTATCCCTTTGTCCTGTCCGAAACGGTGATCGGCAAGCTCGGCTTCATCCACGACCTCGTCCATGGACGGGTGGGCGCCCCCACGCAGGCACAGGGCGGCCAGGGCGCCCGCTGAATGCAGTCGCGCCGTGGCTCAAGTGATGACGCGACGACGAAATTTCCGCAGTTGACCACCATGCGGGGTGGCAGGGTCGCCAGCCGCATTAGTTAGGTTGCCGAAGGCCCCGCTGGGGGTCGCGGCCTGGCCGCGACGGACGCTGCGTGCCGGCGCTTGCGCTTGGCAACACGATCTTGCGGGCAGACATGCGACGCCGCGCATCAGCGGCGATGCCGGACGGTGTCCGGCCCACACGAATGACAGGACAGGCACATGGCAGTCGACAGATTCTCCTTCAGGACGTCCTGGGGCACCGAGCGTGTGGACGGCGAGACTGTCTTCCGGCTCTGGGCGCCGGGCGCCGGGCGCGCTGAGCTCGCAATCGGCCGGCCGGACAAGGATTGCGACTTCCTGCCGATGGACAAGGACGCCGAAGGCTGGTGGCGGATTGCGACCGACCAGGTGGCGGTCGGCGGAGGCTACGGCTTCCGCGTGGATGACGGCATGGTCGTGCCGGACCCGGCCGCGCGCGCCCAGATGGGCGATGTCCATGGTCTGTCGCAGCTGGTCGACCCGAAATCCTATGCCTGGAAGACCGCGGACTGGACGGGCCGGCCATGGGAAGAGGTGGTCTTCTACGAGCTGCACGCCGGGACCTTTACCCAGAATGGCACTTTCGATGCGATGATCGAAAAGCTCGATTATCTGCGCGACCTCGGGATCACCGCGATCGAGCTCATGCCGGTCGCCCAGTTCGGTGGTCGTCGCGGCTGGGGCTATGACGGCGTGCTGCTCTACTGCCCGCACGAGGCCTATGGCGGGGTCGAGGGCCTGAAGCGGCTGGTCGACGCGGCCCATGAGCGCGGCCTGATGGTCTTTCTCGACGTGGTCTACAACCATTTCGGCCCCGAGGGGAACTACATCGGCTCCTATGCGCCGGAGTTCTTCCACGAGGAAATCCACACGCCATGGGGGGCCGCGATTGCCTATGACGAGCAGCCCGTGCGCGAGTTCATGATCGACAACGCGCTGTTCTGGCTCGAGGAATATCGCATCGACGGCTTGCGCCTGGATGCGATCGACTCGATCAAGGACACCACGGACACGCCGCTGGTCAGGGAACTGGCGGAACGGGTGCGTGCCGCATTCCCGAACCGGCATGTGCACCTGACCACCGAGGACGATCGCAATATCACCTGGCATGTCGAGCGCGGCGAGACCGGGCAGCCCAAGCTGGTGTCTGGCGAGTGGAACGACGATTTCCACCATTGCGCCCATGTCATCGCGACGCACGAATATGACAACTACTACACCGACTATGTCGGCCACAGCGTCGAGCAGATGGCCAAGTGCCTGGCCACCGGCTTCGTGTTCCAAGGCGAGCATTCCGAGCACCGCGGCCGCAATGTGGGTGAAAGTTCCGCGCATCTGCCGCCGACGGCTTTCGTCAACTTCATCCAGAACCACGACCAGATCGGCAACCGCGCCTTCGGCGACCGGCTGACGGATCTCGGTTCGCGCCGCGCCGTCGAGTGCCTGCAGGCCATCCTGCTCCTGTCGCCGCAAATTCCGCTGATGTTCATGGGGGAGGAGTTCGGCGACACCCATCCCTTCAGCTTCTTCACCGATTTCGACGGCGAGCTGGGTGCGGCCGTCCGCGAGGGACGGCGCGACGAGTTCGCTAAGTTCAGTGCATTCCGGGACGAGGACGCCCGCAAGCTGATCCCCGATCCGAACGAGGAGGGCACCTTCGACAATTCCCGGCTCGACTGGACGATGTCCCAGCGGCCGACCTACCGCCGGCGCCTGGAGCTGACGCGGCAATTGCTGGCCAAGCGGCAGGCGGCGATCGTCCCGCTGCTGAAGGGCATTCCCGGCAATGGCGGCAGCTATTTCACCGCCGACGACACGAAAGCCTTCGTCGTCGCCTGGGTACTGAAGGACGGCGCCGTGCTGCATCTCTTCGCCAATCTGGACGACGAACCCTGGCCGATCCCCGGCACGGTCGTGAAGCAGGACCTGACCGGCGGAGCGCTGGTGCACGCCTATCCGAAGGGTGTCGAGGAGGAGCTGAATAGCGGCATCCTGCCGGGCTCTTCGGTGGTGTTCCGCCTGGAACAGCAAAGCCTGATCGCGGGGCCGGTATCTTGAGCGGCACTTTGCAGGAACTGGCGGAAAGCCACGGTATCCAGGTCGAATACACCTCCGAGATGGGCGAGCCGGTGCGCATCTCGGATGCGGCGGTGCGCAGCCTCCTGTCGGCGCTCGGCGTCGATCCGGAGGGCGGCGAGACCGGCCGCTTCGCCGCGGCGCATCACACGCCCGAACTCCAGTGCGCGATGCCGGAATCGCTGCACGGCAAGCGCAAATGGGGTGTCGCGTGCCAGCTCTACGGGCTGCGCTCGGCACGCAATCTGGGTCTCGGCGATTTCGCCGATCTGGCCGATCTGGCAGTCATCGCCGCCCGCAAAGGCGCGACCTTCGTCGGGGTCAATCCGCTGCATGCCCTGTTCCTTGCCGACCCCGGCCGCTTCAGCCCCTATTCTCCGTCCACCCGGAGCTTCCTGAATCCGCTCTACATCGCCGTCGACCGGCTGGATGGTGGCGAGGCCGCCCTGGACGCGCTTCGCCGGGAGCAGCCGGAGCTGTTCAAGAGCCTCGACGGCGACCTCGTCGACTATCCGGCAGTGGGACGGCTGAAGCGTCTGGCGCTGGACCGCGTCTTTGCCGCCCGGCGTGCCGAGATCCAGTCTTCGCAGACCTTCGAGCGCTTCCGCGAGGCGGGCGGCGAGGCGCTGGCCGGGTTCACCCTGTTCGAGGCGATCTCGGAACGGCAGGTGTCGAAAGGCGGTCATGCCGGTTGGCACAACTGGCCGCAGGAATTGCAGGACCGGCAGAGCCCGGCGGTGGCCGAATTCGCCTCGGCCCATGCCGACCGGCTGCTCTTCCATGCCTGGCTGCAGTTCACCGCCGAGGAACAGCTTGCCGCCGCCCAGGATACGGCCAAGTCGGCCGGCATGGCGATCGGCCTCTATCTCGACCTCGCCGTGGGCGTGGCCCCCGACGGAGCTGAAACCTGGAGCGACCCGTCGCTGAACGTCAACGCCGCCCGTGTCGGCTCGCCGCCGGACATGTTCAACAGCCAGGGCCAGGACTGGGGCCTTGCCCCGTTGTCTCCCAAGGTGCTGGGCGAGCGCGACTACCGTCCGTTGCGGGCCTCCTTCGAGGCGCTGACCCGCCATGCCGGCGCGGTGCGGATCGACCACGCCATGGGGCTGGCGCGGCTGTGGTGGATTCCGCAGGACACCGGTTCGTCGGGCGGCGGCTATGTGCGCTATCCGCTGGGCGCGATGGTGGACGCGGTGGCCGAGGCCTCGCAAGCCAATCAGTGCCTCGTCATCGGCGAGGATCTGGGTACGGTGCCGGAAGGCTTCCGTGACACGATGGAGGCGGCCAACATCCTCTCCTATCGCGTGCTGTATTTCGAGCGTCAGGACGATCGCTTCCTGGCGCCGACCGCCTATCCGGAACTGGCCCTGGCCTGCGTCTCCACCCACGATCTGGCGACGCTCGCCGGGTGGTGGACGGGCGCCGACGTGAAGCTGCGCTCGGAAGCGGGCACCCAGGACGTGGCAGCCACGGAGCGCGATCTCGCCGCGCGCCGCCACGACCGCATCGCGCTGCTGGCGGCGCTTGCAGAGGCGTGGCTCCTGCCGGCCGAGATGGCGCGATTTGCACGCGCCGGCGCGGCCGATCTGCCCGAGACTCTGCCGGCGGCGATCGCCGTCGCCGTGCATCGCTACGTCGCGCGCGCACCCTCGCTGCTGCTGACCGTTCAGCTCGAGGACATGGTGGGGCAGGAGCGCCAGCCGAATTTGCCCGGCACCACCGATCAATATCCCAATTGGCGGATCCGTTCGGACGTCCGGCTCGAGACGCTGGCCGATCACGAACGCTTCCGGGCCATGGCTGAAGCCATGCGCGAAGAAAGGCCGAACGCATAATGAGTCGCCAACTCGTCGCCACCTATCGCCTGCAGTTTCGCGAAGGCACCGACTTTGCCGTCGCCGCCGATCTCGCCGCCTATGTCGGCCGGCTGGGTGCGAGCCATCTCTACGCCTCGCCGATCTTCGCCGCTTCGCCCGGCTCGACCCACGGCTACGACGTCACCGACTACAATTCCTTCGAGGAGGACCTGGGCGGGGTCGCCGGCTTCACCGAGATGAGCGATGCGCTGGTCAAGGCCGATCTCGGCCTGATCCTCGACTTCGTGCCCAACCACATGGGCGTCTCGCCGACCAATCACTGGTGGGAGGACGTGCTGCGCTGGGGCCGCGAGAGCCGCTATGCCGGAACGTTCGACATATCCTGGGAAGCCGAGAAGATTCTCGTTCCGGTGCTGGCCAAGCCCTATGGCGAGGCGCTGGCCGACGGCGACCTGTCGGTGCTGTTCGACGAGCCGACCTCGAGCCTGCGCTTCGATGCCGCCGGCTACGGCCTGCCGATCGATCCGCGGACCTACGGCCAGGTCTTCGGCCTGATGGATCATCCGGACAAGGACCGACTGGTCCGCCGGTTTGCGGTGTCCACCCCGACCGAAGCCGACGAGATGACCGAACGGTTTCACGAGCATCTTGCCGACCCGGCCTTCCGGGCCGCGCTGGACACGGCGCTGGCGACGGTCAGCGCCGACCAGGCGGCGCTGCACGATCTGCACGAGGCGCAGGCCTGGCGCCTGGCCTGGTGGCGGACGGCGCGCGAGAAGCTGACCTATCGGCGGTTCTTCGAGATCGCCGACCTCATCGGCGTGCGCCAGGAATCGCGCCGGGTGTTCCGCGAATCCCACCAGATGGTCATGCGCCTGGCCCGCGAACGCCGGCTGGACGGCATCCGCATCGACCATGTCGACGGCCTTGCCGATCCGAAGGGGTATCTGGAAGATCTGCGCCAGGCGTTCCAGTCGGTGCGGCGCTCGCCCTCGATCCATGTCGAGAAGATCCTCACCGGCGACGAGCGCCTGCGCACGTCCTGGGAGATCGCCGGCACGACCGGCTACGAGTTCATCACGGCGCTGTCGGGCCTGTATGTCGATTCCGCGCGCGAGGCTCCGATGACCGCCGCCTATCACGGCTTCCTGGGCGAGGAGGAAGACCTGCGGGCGATGATCACCCGCCAGAAGCGGGCGATCTTCCAGCGCAACCTCGCCGGTGAACTGTCCTATCTCACCGGTCTCGCCCTGTCGGTGGCGGGCCGGGGCCTGGCCACCCGCGACCTGGGCGCCGACACCATGGCCCGGGCCATCGTCGAGGTCGCGACGGCCCTGCCGGTCTATCGCACCTATGTCTCGGTCGACGGCGTGCCGCGCCGCGACATCGCCATCATCGACGACGCCGTGGATCTGGCCATGACCGGCCGCGAGGTCGAGGCGGACGAGCCGATCCAGTTCATCGGCCGCCTGCTGAAGCTCGACTTCGATGACGGCGCCGAGGTCGCCGGCGCGCTCGACTTCACCCGCCGCCTGCAGCAGACGACGGGCGCGGTCATGGCCAAGGCGGTCGAGGACACGGTCTTCTATCGCTACAACCGGCTGATCGCCCTCAACGAGGTGGGCGGCGAGCCGGACCACTACGGCGCCGATACGAGCCTCTTCCACGAGGCCATGCAGATCCGCGTCGAGGACCAGCCGGAAGGCCTGCTGGCGACCACCACCCACGACACCAAGCGCGGCGAGGACGCCCGCGCGCGGCTCTATACGCTTTCGGAAGCGCCGGAGCACTGGCAGTCGCTGGTCAGGGAGTTTGCCGAGCGCCTGTCGCCGTTCCGCCGGTCCATCGACGGCGGCAACATGGAATCGCCCGAGCCCGCGACGGAATGGGGTCTCTATCAGTCGCTGCTCGGCGTCCTGCCGACGGATTTCGATCCCACCGACGCCGATGCCTGCGGCGGGATCGCCGAGCGCCTGTCCGCTTACGCCGAAAAGGCGGTGCGCGAGGCCAAGCGCTGGACCAGTTGGACCTCGCCGGCAGAAGCCTACGAGGCCGGCGTGCAGGAGTTCGTCCAGGCGCTCCTCGACATCCGCAAGACGGGTGATTTCCTGGCCGGGTTCTGGGCTGCGGCGCAGCCCTTCGTGGCCGCCGGCGCGCTGAATTCGCTGTCCCAGACTACCATCAAGATGGCAGCGCCGGGCGTGCCCGACATCTACCAGGGCACGGAGTTCTATGATTTTTCCCTGGTCGATCCCGACAATCGGCGCAAGATCGATTTTGCAGCCCTGACGGCAGCCTTGGCCGACGCCTGCGACGCAGGCGAGGCGCTGGCCGACTGGCGCAGCGGCCGCATCAAGGCGATGATCGTCGCGCGCGGACTGGCGATGCGCCAGCGCGTGCCGGCGCTCTTCACCTCGGGCGCCTATGTGCCGCTCGCCGTGGAAGGCGCGATGGCCTCGCATGTCGTCGCCTTTGCCCGCACCGACGACGCTGGTCATGCCGCGATCGCCATCGCACCGCGGCTGTGTCTGACCCTCCTCGACGGCCGCGAGGCGATCGACGTGCCAGCCGAGCGCTGGCAGGACACCGCCATTCGCCTGCCCGAAGGCCTTGCCGGCCGCTCCTATCGCGACGCCATCACCGGCGCGGAGTTGGAGCTGGCGCCGGACCTGCCGCTGCCGGCGGCGCTGGCGCAGCTTCCCTTCGCGTTGCTTGAGGCCATCTGACCGCCCACCACGGGCATCACCGCGCGCAACGGAGGCAGTCATGGCGATCCGCACCGTCGTATGGAACGAGTTCGTCCACGAGCGCGAGGAGCCGGACGTTCGCGCGATCTATCCGGACGGAATCCACCAGACGATCGCCGCGGCGCTCCGGCAGGATCCCGATCTCGAGGTCTCGACCGCAACCATGGACGAGGCCGAGCACGGTCTGCCGCAGGCGCGTCTCGACGCGACGGACGTCCTTCTGTGGTGGGGCCACAAGGCGCACCGGCAGGTGCGCGACGAAACGGTCGAGCGTGTCGCCGAACGGGTGCATCAGGGGATGGGCCTGATCGTCCTGCATTCGGGGCATTTCTCGAAGATCTTCAAGCGCCTGATGGGCACGCCCTGCTCGCTGCGCTGGCGCGAGGCCGGCGAGCGCGAGCGCCTGTGGACGGTCAACCGCTCCCATCCGATCACGCAAGGAATCGGTTCGGCGATCGAATTGCCCCAGGCCGAGATGTATGGCGAGCCCTTCCTCGTGCCCGAGCCGGTGGAGACGGTGTTCATCTCCTGGTTCGAGGGCGGCGAGGTGTTCCGGTCCGGGCTGACCTACCGGCGGGGGGCCGGCAACATCTTCTATTTCAGCCCCGGCCACGAGACCTACCCGATCTACCACGATCCGGCCGTCCAGACGGTCCTGCGCAACGCGGTTCGCTGGGCGTGGAATCCGGCGCCGTCATGGGCGGACGTGTCGAATGCGCCGAACGTGCCAGTCGACGCGGCACCCGAACCCATCCGGCAGCGCGGCCCCTCCCTGCACAAGGACGGCGAGGCCGGCTACCAATGACCGGCGGGGCGGTGACACCCCCGCAGGACGGCGCCAAGCGGATCATGATCCTCGGCACCGGCAGCATCGCCCATCGCCATGCCGAACATTTCGCCTCCATTCCCGGCTGCCTGATCGTGGCGGCCTGCGATACCAATGGCGAGCGGGCGCGGACCTTCGCGACCATGCACGACATCTCGCACGCCTTCGACGCTCTCGACGCGGCGCTCGCCTGGGACGGATTCGACGCGGTGGTGAATGCGACGCCCGACCAGGTCCACAAGTCGACCACGCTGCGGATCGTGGCGCGAGGCAAGGCGGTGTTCTGCGAGAAGCCCCTGGCGGTCAATGCCGCCGACGCCTTCGACATGGTCGCCGCCGCCGAAGGGGCCGGCGTGATCAACATGGTCAATCTGACCTATCGCAACGCCCATGCCATCCAGATGGCCCGCCGGATGGTCGGGGCAGGCGAGATCGGGGAGATCCGGCATGTGGAGGCGAGCTATCTGCAGAGCTGGCTGACCGGCCGCCATTGGGGCGACTGGCGCGTCGACGAGCGCTGGTTGTGGCGCCTGTCGACCGCCCACGGTTCCGGTGGCGTGCTCGGCGACATCGGCATCCACATCCTCGACTTCGTTACCTTCGGCACGGGTCTCGACATCGTGGCGCTGGGCGCTCGGCTCAAGACCTTCGACAAGGCCGAGGGCGGGGTGATCGGCGACTATCGCCTCGACGCCAACGATTCCTGCGCGATGACGGTGGAACTGGCCAATGGCGCGCTCGGCGTCGTCCACATGAGCCGCTCGGCCACCGGCAAGGAGAACGATCTCGACCTGACCATCCATGGCGACAAGGGCGCCCTGCAGATCTGGTCCAACACGACGGATTCGACGTTGCACGCCTGTCTCGGGCCGGACATCGAGACCCAGACCTGGAAACAGCTCGACTGCCCGCCGACGCCGCGCAATGCCGATCGCTTCGTGCTGGCGCTCCTGTCCGGCATCAACGGACAGCCGGACTTTCGCCACGCGGCCGAGGTGCAGAAGCTCCTGGACCTGTCGATCCGGTCGGATGCGGAACGCCGGACGCTCGCCGTGGCCTGACGGAGATTTGCACGCGAGTCGCCTTTCGTCCCGGCTATCCAGTCCCGGTTAAGGATTTGTCCCGTATGCTGTCTCTTGTGGGCCGCCTGACGCGGCCGCGTGTTACGTGCTGTCCGCACGGCCAGGAAACGCCGGCATGCTGTCGAATACGCTCTCGTACCAGCTCTACACCCGCGACATGACCCGTACGCTCGACCGCATCGCGGCCGACCCGGTGGTCAAGCGCGAGGCGGAGTATTACCGCACCAACATCCATTCGGTCTCGACGATCGAAGAGTTCATGGGCGACTACCGGCTCTATTCCTACGCCATGAAGGCCTACGGGCTGGAAGAGCAGATCGACTCGCGAGCGCTCATCAAGAAGGTGCTCGAGAGTGACCTCAGCGATACCAAGAGCCTGGCCAACAAGCTGTCGGACGAGCGCTACCGCACCTTCGCCAAGGCCTTCAGCTTCGTCAGCACCAAGGAGCCGCCCGTTCTGGTGGCCCAGTCGGTCGGGCAGACCGACCTGATCGTCGAAGCCTATTCGGAATACCGCACCCGCGCCGGCCAGGTGCATGCCGTGGCGGCCAAGGGCTACATGGACGGCATTGGCGCGATCGGCAATGTCGACGAATTCCTCAACAGCACGCATCTGTTCAACGTCGCCCTGTCCTCCGTCGGCATCGACCCTTCGGTCGCGTCCAAATCCTTCATCCGCGATGTCCTGACCGGCAACGCCGCCGACGGCCCGGCTGCCAACGGCGACAACCGCTACGCCGATCTCGCCGCCATGCTGGGCTTCGAGCCGGATGGCTCCGTGCCCGCCGGCGGCCTGCAGAGCGTCAGCGAAGCCAACAACACGGTCTTCGACTATTTCGACGAGAAGGGCCTCGCCACCAGCGAGCAGGCGGCGGCCTATCAGGTCAGCTACTACGAATCCGAGATCGCCAAGGTCCGCACCGCCGACGAATTCGTCAAAGATCCGCGCCTGTTCTCCATGGCGCTCAGTTCGGTCGGCCTGAGCGATTCCGAGATGCCGTCCTATGCCTGGACGCTGATCACCAGCGACCTGTCGGACCCGGATAGCGCCCTCAACCAGATGCCGGAGGACACGCCGGCGTCGCTCGCCCGCAAGGAGAACTACAAGCGTCTTGCGGAACGCCTGAACTTCGATACCCAGGGCAACCTGGCCGTGGGTGAAGCTGCCCAGAGCGAGGCGGCGCGCACGGCGACGGTGGAAGGCTATTTCGCCAATTACCGCTCCAGCACGGCCGGCAACGACAAGATCGCCACCAGCCTTTTCCGCGTCGCGGTCAGCGGCGTCTCGACGGTCCGCCAGTTCGCCTCGAGCACGGCGCTCTACGATTACGCCCTCAAGGCGTTCGGCCTCGATCCGGCCACGGAAAGCCGCAGCAGCATCATGCGGGTGCTGCGCAGCGATCCGTCCGATCCCTCGTCCTACGCCAATTCGCTGGGCGACGAGCGCTATGTGAACCTGGCGGCGGCATTCAATTTCGGCGAGAGCGGCAATCTTGCGGCCCAGCGCATCGCCCAGACCGAGGCGAACCAGATCGACACGGCCACCCGCTATGCCGAGCGCCTCGGCGACAAGCCTACCGCAGCCGAGACCAAGGCCGCCAAGGAAGACACCACGGCCTACAAGAAGGCACTGGTATCGATCGTCTCGGTCGACGACTTCGTCGCCAACAAGACGGTCGTCGACTTCGCCCTCAAGGCCTATGGGCTGGAGGCCGAGCGCCTGTCGCAGAAGGATCTCGTCGCGATCCTGACCAGCGACCCGTCGGACCCGGAAAGCTTCGTCAACAAGTCGGGTGACCGGCGTCTGATCGAATTCTCGGCCGCCTACGCCTTCACCCCCGATGGCGGCATCGAGCGTGGCGTCGAGGAAATCCAGAGTGCCAGCGACTTCCTGTCGACGCAGGATTTCTACCTGCGCCAGACGATGGAGGAGGAAGCCGGCGCCGACAACGAATCCGTCCGCCTGTCACTGTATTTCCGCCGCATGGCCCCCGACCTGACCTCGATCTACGAAATCCTCGCCGACCCGGCGCTCCTGACCGTGGTGCAGACGGCGGTCGGCCTTCCGGCCGAGTCGAGCCAGAGCAATCTCGATCTGCAGGAGCGGACCATCGCGAAGAAGCTGGATCTGGAGACGCTGAAGGATCCCAAGGGGCTGGAACGGTTCATTGTCCGCTATCTCGCCCTGCAGGAGGCACAGTCGACCAGCACGGCCACATCTCCGGCGCTTGCTATCCTGGGAAGCTCGGGCGGCATTCTGTAGCCTTGCGCCTTCCACAACGATAAAGGCCCCGGACGCATCTGCGACGGGGCCTTTATCGTTTCGGTTCCCGCAGGTGGTTTGAACGGAGCCACCTGGGGCAACGTCGACCGCTGCGAGCGAGACCTGTCAGCGGACCGACAGCACGTCGCCGCTGCGGCGGTCTATCTCGACCCGCATCCGGCGGTCGCGGCGATCCCCGCCTTCGACGCGGTAGGCGCCTCGGCTGCGGCTGACCTGATCGACGCGGCGCATCCCCTGGCGCTTGGCGATCCGCACGGCGTCGCGTTCCGACACCTCGCGGCGGTTCGCGCCGCGGTCGTCGCGATGGTCGCGCCGTTCACGATCGTCGCGTCTCATCTGTTCCTGCGGCACGACGCGAATGCCGTCCGGGCCGATCTGGATGCTCTGCGAGAGCACCGGGGTGGTGGCGGTCATCGCCGCAATTGCCACCAATGCGTAAAGGGGTTTCCTGAAGGTCACGGATCGTTTCCTGCCGACACGACGCAGCCGCAAAGAATTCCGGCGCTGGTCCGGACAGAAAACAGGATTTCCGGTTGTTAAGTTCCTTGATTGTCAGGTGGATGCAGAATATCGGCGCTGCGACCCAGTGCAGACCGACGCCCGGGGGTGGCCCTGCCGGCCGCCCCCGGGCACAACGGGGTCCGCAGCCGTCAGTGCAGGTACTGGCCGCCATTGGCAGACAGCGTGGAGCCGGTGATGAAGCCGGCATCGTCCGACGCCAGGAACACCACGCAGCGGGCGATTTCGCCTGCCTCGCCGAGGCGGCCGATCGGAATCTGCGGCAGGATGTGCTTCTGCATCACGTCGTCGGAGATCGTCGCCATCATCTCCGTGTTGATGTAGCCGGGGCAGACCGTGTTGACGGTGATGCCCTTCTTGGCACCTTCCTGGGCCAGCGCCTTGGAGAAGCCGATGTCGCCCGCCTTGGCGGCGCAGTAATTCGCCTGGCCGGCCTGGCCCTTCTGGCCGTTGATCGACGAGATGTTGATGATACGGCCGAAATTGCGGGACCGCATGCCCTCCCAGACCGGCCGCGTCATGTTGAACAGGCCGTTGAGATTGGTGCCGATGACCTCCTGCCACTGCTCGGGCGTCATCTTGTGGAACATCGCGTCCCGGGTGATGCCGGCATTGTTCACGAGGATCTCCACCGGCCCGTGCTCGGCCTCCACCCTGGCGATGCCTTCGGCGCAGGCCTCGTAGGACGACACGTCCCATTTGTAGACGGCGATGCCGGTCGCCTCCTTGAAGGCGTTCGCCTTCTCGTCATTGCCCGCATAGGTCGCGGCCACCGTGTAGCCGGCTTCCTTAAGGGCCTCGGAGATGGCGGCGCCGATTCCCCGCGTGCCCCCCGTGACGATCGCAACTCTTCCCATGTCTTCCTCCCGGTTTGAAACTCCTAGAGCGCGCGAGCGTCGCGCGTTCCCTGCGTCTTGTCATGTGCGGCGGACGGCGCGTCGGTTCCCAGCCTGTGCCGAAGCAGGAAGGCCTTGCCGTCGCTGGCGCCCTGTCGCCAGGTTTCCTCGATCTTGCCGCGGTCCGTGAAATCGATCTTGTCGGCCGGCACCGCCTCGGACGGCTGGACATAAAGGCAGGTATCCGATTGCGGCAGGTGGCGGAACCGCCGGGTCAGAAGGATCAGGGTCCGCCCCTCGTTCGGATCGGGCATCGGTGCCTTGGAGGTCATCCCGCCGTCGATTACCGGCCGGCCGTTCCACCCCTCGACGTTGAAGACCGGCGGGATGACCGCCGCGATGCAGATCAGGTCGATCAGCGTGCCGTCACGGGCCGCCTGGCGCGCGTCGACGAACGACTGGTCGGCGCCAAGCGAGGTGGGCAGCACGACTTTCGGCGTCGAGCGGACGGCGATATCGAGGAGGTAGGCCGCCATCATCGGAAAGGTCGACCATTTCGGCAGCAGCCGGGTCGGTGGATGGGCAAGCAGAACCTGGAAGGACGGCCCGTCCGCGATCGCCGCGATCGCCTGCCGGTCCAGCGTTTCGGTGACGATCTCCCGGTACAGGCGCTGATGCGGCGTCAGTCCGTCCGACTGCACCTCGTTCCAGCTGGTGGAAAGGTTCTCCTCTCGCCGATCGAACGTTGCGCCCATCGTCTCCAGCAGGGTCTCGTCGCGCCCCGCGATGAAGCAGCTGGCCGCCAGCGCGCCTCCCGACACGCCGGCGATTCGCGTCGGCTCCAGGGCCATCGGCCGGCGGACCGTCTTCAGGAAACCGCCATGCCAGAAGCAGCGCGTGCCGCCGCCCGAGAAGACGAGCTGCTCGAAGTTGAGCTCCGTCATGCCGCCGAGCCGTACCGAACGGCCCGAATTACGGGCGCTCGAAGCACATGGCGACGCCCATGCCGCCGCCGATGCACAGGGTCGCCAGGCCCTTCCTGGCGTCGCGCCGGATCATCTCGTGGATCAGCGTGTTGAGAATGCGGGTGCCCGACGCGCCGATCGGATGGCCGATCGCGATCGCCCCGCCATTGACGTTGACGATGTCCGGGTTCCAGCCGAGATCCTTGTTCACCGCGCAGGCCTGGGCGGCGAAGGCCTCGTTGGCCTCGACGAGATCGAGATCCTCGACGCTCCAGCCGGCCTTCTCCAGCGCCTTGCGCGACGCCGGGATCGGGCCCGTGCCCATGATCGACGGATCGACGCCGGCGGTCGCCCAGGAGACGATCCGCACCAGCGGCTTGAGCCCGCGCCGCTCGGCCTCGGCCTCGCTCATCAGCACCGTCGCGCCGGCGCCGTCATTGATGCCGGAGGCGTTGGCGGCCGTCACCGAGCCTTCCTTGTCGAAGGCGGGGCGCAGCTTCTGCACCTTGTCCAGGGTCGTGCCGTGCTTGATGTACTCGTCGTCCTCGACCACCGTGTCGCCCTTGCGGCCCTTGACGGTGAAGGGAACGATCTCGTCCTTGAAGCGGCCGGCCTTCTGGGCAGCCTCGGCCTTGTTCTGCGAGGCGACGGCAAATTCGTCCTGCATATCGCGGGTGATCTGCCACTGGCGCGAGACGTTCTCGGCCGTGTTGCCCATGTGATAGCCGTTGAAGGCGTCGATCAGGCCATCCTTCAGCATGGTGTCGACCATCTTCAGGTCGCCCATCTTCTGTCCCTGGCGCAGATGCGCCGCATGCGGGGCCATGGACATGGATTCCTGGCCACCGGCGACGATGATCCTGGCGTCGCCCATGGCGATCTGCTGCATGCCGATGGCGACGGTGCGAAGGCCCGAGCCACAGAGCTGGTTGAGCGCCCAGGCGGTGGTCTCCTTCGGGCATCCGGCCGCCATGGCCGCCTGGCGGGCCGGGTTCTGGCCCTCGCCCGCGGTGAGGATCTGGCCCATGATGACCTCGTCCACCTCGCCGGCATCGACCTTCGCGCGCGCCAGCGCCTCGCGGATTACCACCGCGCCCAGTTCATGGGCCGGTACCGTGGCGAAGGCGCCGTTGAAGGAGCCGACCGGGGTGCGCGCGGCGCCGACGATGACGACCGATTGTCCGTTGCTCATGATCTGTGTCTCCCTGCGGGGCTGCCCGCGATCCGTGACGAGTCCGGCCGGCGGCACACAGGGCGCCGCGGACGACTTCATCCGTGTTGTCGCAGAGCCGCTTTGCGACTGTCAAACGCGAACCCCGGTGCGACCCACGGCCTGCGGGCCACGTGCCGAGGAGGACAGTGGCGGCGAGCACAAAGGAAGATGCGACATGGGAATGGTTTGAGTACCGCCGGGTTTTGTGCCTATCATTTATGCGGCGCAACGAAGCAGTCGCACAAAAGGACGGCGTTGACGCTGGGAACGCGGGCTAAGGGGTGAGGAATGGCCAAGAATTCGGATGCGACGGTCATCAAGAAATACGCCAACCGCCGGCTCTACAACACGGGTACGAGCACGTATGTGACGCTGGAGAATCTGGCGGCGATGGTGAAGCGGAACGAGGAGTTCGAGGTTCAGGACGCCAAGACCGGCGAGGACATCACCCATTCCGTGCTGACGCAGATCATCTTCGAGCAGGAGAACAAGGGCGGACAGAACCTGATGCCGATCGCCTTTCTGCGCCAGCTCATCCGCTTCTACGGCGACCAGATGCAGATGGTCATTCCCGCTTATCTGGAACAGTCCATGAGCGCCTTCTCCCGCGAGCAGGAGGGGTTCCGCGACAAGCTGCCGAGCGCCATGGCGCAGACGCCGATCAAGCTGATGGAAGAGCAGGTTCGTCGTAACACCGAGATGTTCCGCCAGGCAATGGCGGTGTTCAATCCCTTCGCGGCGGGCGCCATGGCCAATGGCAGTGCCGGCCAGGCGGCCGCCACGCGCGACAGTGCCCAGGAGCCGGCCGCCGACGATCTGAAGGCGATGCGCGAGCAGCTGGTCGAGATGCAGAAGCGGATCGAGGCGCTCGACGCCCGCAAGACCGAGACCAAGAAGGCCGACTAGGGCTTCGCGGCTTCGCTGACCGGCCGGCGGGGAGGCGTGGCGGCCGGGCTGTGATGTCCGAGGGCAGGGTATCGGAAATCGCGCCGGGCGACCGGCACCCGGTCATTCCGGACCGCCCACGAGAAAGGGGCCCGTCCTGCCGGACCGGCCCCTTGCCTCATGTCATCGATGCGGCAGCGTGCTGCCGAAGACTTACGCCTTTTCCTTCACCGACAGGATCTGGCGACCGCGATACATGCCGGTCTTCAGGTCGACATGGTGCGGACGGCGCAACTCGCCCGAATCCTTGTCTTCGATGTAGGTGGGCGCCTTCAGCGCGTCCGCCGAACGGCGCATGCCGCGCTTCGACGGGGACGTTTTGCGTTTGGGTACGGCCATGTCTTGCTCCGTTCGGGCTGTCGGGAGACACCGGAAACGGCATCGTCGACGTTTGTGTGATCTGGTCCTGCGCCGGCCTGGGGCTCCGCGCATTCACGTCGGCGTCGCCCGCAATCACATCAAGATCGCTGCAGGACTTCGCCATGACGGGAATTCGAGGCTGCCCATAGCAAAGACCCGGCCGGTTGGGAAGGGGGCGGAGACGATTCCGCTCAGCCGGCCCCGGCAGGTTTCACGCAGCCGACATAATCGCCGGAAGCTCCGGCCATGCGCTGCACCCGGTCGGCGAGGCGGTTGAGCCCGCGCCCGGGATTGGCCGGATTGCGTTCGACGGGGTTGGGCAGCGTGACGGCCAGGAGCGCCGCCTGGCGGGCGGTGAGATTGCCGGCCGAGCGGCTGAAATAGTGTTGGGCGGCGGCTTCGACGCCGTAGATGCCGGTGTCCCACTCCACGACGTTGAGATAAATCTCCATGATCCGCCGCTTCGACAGGACGAGGTCGAGATACAGCGCCAGCGGTGCTTCCACCGCCTTGCGTACGTAGGACCGTCCGCCCCAGAGGAAGAGATTCTTCACCGTCTGCATGGGAATCGTCGAGGCGCCGCGGGTTTCCTCTCCGGCCAGCGCCTCCTCGACCACGGCGCGCACCTCACCCCAGTCGATGCCGTCGTGCCGGCAGAACTGGCCGTCCTCGGACATGATCACCGAATAGACCATCACCGGCGCGATGTCGTCGATGGCCACCCAGTCGCGCTGCATCGGGCGGAAGCCGAAATGGTCGGCCAGCATCAGCGTCGAAACGGGATGGATCGTGCGCAGGGCATAGACCGGCGTCAGCACGAGGGGAACCGCCACCAGTACCAGCGTTAAAAGGGCGACGACCGCCGCCACGCGCCGGATCATTGCGGCGCGTCCTTGCAGCAGGCGCAGCTGTGTGACGGGCAGGGGCGGAGGCGAGCGCTCATCTCGCGGTCATACCGGGGACGTCGCATGGCCGCAACGCTGCGGCACGCCGACCTGCATTCGCGCACGCACGGCGGCTTGACCCGGCGTCCCGCTTCGGCAAAGCCGGACGCGCATTGACAGGAGAGCGACGCAGCGATGAGCCAGACCCCGTTTCAAGCCCGGCTGTCCGAGGCGGCCGACCTGACCGAAGCACGGCTTTCGGAATGCCTCGCCGATGGCGGCGACCTGGTCGCGGGGGCGCCGGCACGCCTTCTGGCCGCCATGCGCCATGGCGCGCTGGGCGGCGGCAAGCGACTGCGGCCCTTCCTGGTGATTGAGAGCGCCCGCCTGTTCGGCGGCGAAGTGCAGGCCGCCGTGGGGGCCGCGACGGCGCTGGAATGCATCCACTGCTACTCCCTGGTCCATGACGATTTGCCGTCTATGGACGATGACGATCTGCGGCGCGGCAAGCCGACCGTCCACCGGGCCTATGACGAGGCGACGGCGATTCTGGCCGGCGACGGGCTGCTGACGCTCGCCTTCGGCCTCGTGGCCGGCGAAGAGCGCCTGTCCCCGGCTGCCCGGGTGGCGCTGGTCGCCCTGCTGGCGCGCGACGCCGGCGCGGCGGGCATGGTCGGCGGGCAGGCACTGGACCTGGCCGCCGAGACCGATGTCCTGTCCGAGGACGAGATCGCCCGGATGCAGGCGATGAAGACCGGTGCGCTGATCGCCTTCGCCTGCGAGGCCGGCGCGATCGTCGCCGATGCGGATGCGCAGGGGCGCGCCCGGCTTCGGCGCTTCGGCGAGATCGTCGGCCTCGCCTTCCAGCTTGCCGACGATCTCCTCGACGAGACGGCCGACGCCGCGGCGCTGGGCAAGGCCGCCGGCAAAGACCGCGAGCGGGGCAAGAAGACGCTGCCCGCCCTCCACGGCGTCGACTGGACCCGGACCCGCCTCGACCACCTGGTGGCCGAGGCGGAGGCCGAGTTGGCACCTTATGGCGAGGCGAGCGCAGTGCTGGTCGAAGCCGCACGCTTCGTGGCGAACAGGACGAGCTGAGAGGTGCACCAAGGCCCTGTTATAAGGGGCGGGAGCGAGCAACGTCCGGCACAATGCCGGAGTCGGGCCGACTGCTGCCGGCACCATGCTGTCCGTTCCTGCGGGAGCGGGCTAACCTGAATACAGCTGCTACTGTGAGAGAACCCATGTCACTGACGAACCTCCTCGTGCCGACCTACAGGAACATGTTGCGGACGCTTTCCGGTCTGCTGGACAAGGTGGAGCAGTAGCCGCCGGATCAGGCCGAAAGGCTGGTGTCTGCGCGACTGGCACCGGACATGTATCCCCTGGCCTCGCAGGTGCGCTTTGCCGCTTACCAGGCCCAGGAGGCGACGTTTCGCCTGCGCGGCCAGGACATACCGGCATCCCTCGAGGCCGTGGCGACCGAGGGGCGCAATGCCGGCGATGCGCCCGGATCCTTCGCGGACATGCGCGCCCGGCTCGGCGAAGCCCTGGAGCATCTGGACGGCCTCACCGACGACGCGCTCGATGCAGGCGCCTTTCTGCCGATCGAGATCAGGCTTCAGGGGGGTATCACCTTCGACATGAACGGCGAACAATACGTTCGTGACTGGGCGCTGCCCCAGTTCTACTTCCACGTCGTCACCGCTTACGCGATCCTGCGCAATCAGGGCGTCGAGATCGGCAAGGCCGATTACGTGCCTCACATGTTCCCCTATCTGCGACCGGGATCGATGCCGGGAGCATAACCGACGAGCCCGGCTACGCACGCCGGAAAGCCGTTCTGAATGGTTGCAACCCATCCATCCGTGGGAGTGTTGGCTGGATAGCCGCTTCGAGGTCGTGCTCGGCTTGCCGTGTTCGGCCTTGGCTTTCAGTTGCGCAGATATTTCGCTGTGGCGCCCGTTTGTCTTCGCACTTGCGAAACCTCCCGCGCGACCGCGATCTTGAGTGCCGGCCTCAAGCGGGATAAGCCCGGCGTTCTTTGAAGGAGGAGCGTTCCTTGGCCATTCGCAAGATTCTCGTCGCCAATCGATCCGAAATCGCCATTCGCGTGTTTCGCGCCGCGAACGAGCTGGGGATCCGGACCGTGGCGATCTGGGCCGAGGAAGACAAGCTGGCGCTGCACCGCTTCAAGGCGGACGAGAGCTATCAGGTCGGGCGCGGCCCGCACCTGTCCAAGGATCTGGGGCCGATCGAGAGCTACCTGGCCATCGACGAGGTGATCCGCGTCGCCCGGCTGTCCGGCGCTGACGCCATCCATCCGGGCTACGGCCTCCTGTCGGAAAGCCCGGAATTCGTCGACGCCTGCGTCGAGGCGGGCATCACCTTCATCGGTCCCAGCGCCGACACCATGCGCCGGCTCGGCAACAAGGTGGCGGCGCGCAACCTGGCACTCGAGGTCGGCGTGCCGGTGGTGCCGGCGACCGAGCCGCTGCCCGACGACATGGACGAGGTCCGGCGGATGGCGGCTAAGGTCGGCTATCCGGTCATGCTCAAGGCGTCCTGGGGCGGCGGCGGCCGCGGCATGCGCGCCATCCGCGACGAGAAGGACCTCGAGCGCGAGGTTATCGAGGGCAAGCGCGAGGCCCGCGCCGCCTTCGGCAAGGACGAAGTCTATCTCGAGAAGCTGATCGAGCGCGCCCGGCATGTCGAGGTGCAGATCCTGGGCGACACCCATGGCAATGTCGTCGACCTGTTCGAGCGCGACTGCTCGATCCAGCGCCGCAACCAGAAGGTCGTCGAGCGCGCCCCCGCGCCGTATCTGAACGACGCCCAGCGCGCCGAGATCGCCGGCTATGCCCGCCAGCTCGCCGATGCCACCGACTATGTCGGCGCCGGCACCGTCGAGTTCCTCATGGACGCCGACAGCGACCAGTTCTACTTCATCGAGGTCAATCCTCGCATCCAGGTCGAGCATACGGTGACCGAGGAAGTCACCGGCATCGACATCGTCAAGGCGCAGATCCACATCCTCGACGGCCATGCCATCGGCACGCCGGAATCGGGCGTGCCGCAGCAGTCGGACATCCGGCTCAACGGCCATGCCATGCAGTGCCGGATCACCACCGAGGACCCCGAGCAGAACTTCATCCCGGATTATGGCCGCATCACCGCCTATCGCGGCGCGACCGGCTTCGGCATCCGGCTCGACGGTGGCACCGCCTATTCCGGCGCGGTCATCACCCGCTTCTACGATCCGCTGCTGGAGAAGGTGACCGCCTGGGCGCCGACCCCGGAGGAAGTGATCGCGCGGATGGACCGGGCGCTGCGCGAATTCCGCATCCGCGGCGTCGCCACCAATCTGACCTTCCTCGAGGCGATCATCTCGCACCCGAGGTTCCGGGACAATTCCTACACCACCAAGTTCATCGACGAGACGCCGGCCCTGTTCGACCAGGTCAAGCGCCGCGACCGCGCGACCAAGCTTCTGACCTATCTCGCCGACGTCACGGTCAACGGCCATCCCGAGACCAAGAACCGCCCGCGGCCCTCGGCCGAGCACGCATTGCCGATCCCGCCGCTGTTCAAGGCGCCGATCGTCGACGGCTCGCGCCATAAGCTCGACGAACTCGGGCCGCGCGGCTTTGCCGAATGGATGCGGGCGCAGCCGCAGGTGCTGTTCACCGACACCACCATGCGCGACGGCCACCAGTCGCTGCTGGCGACGCGCATGCGCACCCACGACATCGTCGCAGTCGCGGACGCCTATGCCCGCGGCCTGCCGCAACTGCTCAGCCTCGAATGCTGGGGCGGCGCGACCTTCGACGTCGCCATGCGCTTCCTGACCGAGGACCCGTGGGAACGCCTGGCGCTGGTGCGCGAACGCGCGCCCAACATCCTGTTGCAGATGCTGCTGCGCGGCTCCAACGGCGTCGGCTACACCAACTATCCCGACAATGTCGTCAAGCGCTTCGTCGCCGAGGCGGCGCGCGGCGGCGTCGACCTGTTCCGGGTCTTCGACTGCCTGAACTGGGTCGAGAACATGCGCGTCTCCATGGACGCCGTGTGCGAGGCGGACAAATTGTGCGAGGGCGCGATCTGCTACACCGGCGATCTGTTCGACCCGGACCGCGCTAAATACGACCTCAAATATTACGTCGCGCTCGCCAAGGAGATGGAGGCCGCCGGCGCCCACATCCTGGGCGTCAAGGACATGGCCGGGCTGTTGAAGCCGGCGGCTGCGCGCGTCCTGTTCAAGACGCTGAAGGAGGAGGTCGGCCTGCCGATCCATTTCCACACCCACGACACGTCGGGCATTTCGGCGGCAACCGTGCTGGCGGCGATCGATTCCGGCGTCGATGCGGTCGACGCGGCCATGGACGCCTTCTCCGGCAACACGGCGCAGCCGTGCCTGGGCTCCATCGTCGAGGCGCTGAAGGGCACCGAGCGCGATTCCGGCCTGTCGGCCGAGTCGATCCGCCGGATCTCCTTCTACTGGGAGGCGGTGCGCAACCAGTATGCCGCCTTCGAAAGCGACCTGAAGGGGCCGGCCTCCGAGGTCTATCTGCACGAAATGCCAGGCGGCCAGTTCACCAATCTGAAGGAACAGGCCCGCTCCCTGGGCCTTGAGACCCGCTGGCACCAGGTCGCGCAGACCTATGCCGACGTCAACCGGATGTTCGGCGACATCGTCAAGGTCACGCCGTCCTCCAAGGTGGTCGGCGACATGGCGCTGATGATGGTGTCGCAGGACCTCACCGTCGCCGACGTGATGGACCCGAAGAAGGATCTCGCCTTCCCGGAATCCGTCGTCTCGATGATGCATGGTGATCTCGGCCAGCCGCCGCAGGGCTGGCCCGCCGACATCCAGAAGAAGGTGCTGAAGGGCGAGGCGCCGATCACCGTGCGTCCGGGCTCGCTGCTCGCCGAGGCCGATCTCGCCGCCGAACAGGCCAAGCTGGAAGAGAAGCTGGAGCGCGAGGCCGGCGACCAGGAATTCGCCTCCTATCTGATGTATCCGAAGGTCTTCACCGACTTCGCCGCGGCGCAGGAGCTCTACGGTCCGGTCTCGATGCTGCCGACGCCGTCCTATTTCTACGGCATCGCCCAGGATGAGGAGGTGCTGGTCGATCTCGAGCGCGGCAAGACCCTCGTCATCCGTTGCCTCGGCTTCGGCGAGACCGACGAGAAGGGCATGCGCACGGTGTTCTTCGAGCTCAACGGCCAGCCACGGCGCATCAAGGTGCCGGACCGGGCCCATGGCGCCGCCGGCGGCGCGGTCCGGCCAAAGGCCGATCCCGGCAATGCCAACCATGTCGGCGCGCCGATGCCGGGCGTCGTCTCGACGCTGGCGATCGCGGCCGGACAGACCGTGCAGAGCGGCGACGTGCTGCTGTCGATCGAGGCGATGAAGATGGAGACCGCCATCCACGCCGAGCGCGACGGCACCATCGAGGCGGTGCATGTCACTGCCGGTGCACAGATCGACGCCAAGGATCTGCTGATCGTCTTCTCGGCCGAGTAAGCCCGGGGAGACCTTCCCGCGAATCCTCGATGCCGCCGGGACACCACCCGGCGGCATCGTGCTGTTCAGGGCAGGAACGATCGAATACCGATTGACATCATGCGGCAAGATCGTGCACGAACGTGCATAATCATGCATCAAGGTTTCGGTAACGGACGATGTCGACCTCACTTCTCACCCGGCAGCGCCAGGAAGCCATCGGCGCGCGCCTGGCCAGCGACGGTCGGGTGATCGCGGCAGCCATGGCGCGGGAATTCGCGGTGTCCGAGGACACGATCCGCCGCGACCTGCGCGACATGGCGGCGGCCGGCCTCTGCGAACGCGTCTATGGGGGCGCGCTGCCGGTCGCGCCGAGCGGGGGCCCGATCGCCGAGCGGCAGGAACAGGCGAGCGCGGTAAAGACCGAACTCGCCCGGGTCGCGGCCGGCCTGTTGCCGCACGACGCCACGATCTTCATCGATGCCGGTTCGTCGAACATCGCGCTTGCGCGGCAATTGCCCGAAAATGCCCGCGGGACCATCGTCACCAATTCGCCCGCCGTGGCCCTGGCCGTGCCTGCCGGGGGCGGGCTGCGCGTCGTCCTGGTCGGCGGCCAGTTCGATTCCCATGCGGGCGCCTGCCTCGGGGCGAAGGCGGTGAGTGACGCCGAGCGTCTCTGCCCCGATCTAGTGGTGCTGGGTGCCTGCGGTGCCGACCCGGTCGAGGGCATCACCGCCTTCAGCCAGGAGGAAGCCGAGTTCAAGCGGCGCATGGCCAATACCGGACGATCGGTCATGGTGATCGCCACCGGCGACAAGCTGGGCACCGTCGCGCCGTTCCGGGTCATCGCCGCGTCGCAGGTGACCCGCCTGGTGACGCAGTCGGATTGCGACCCGGCAATCCTTGCGGCTTTCGCAGAGGGCGGGACCGAGATCGTCCGCGTTTCCACCCCCTGACCGCATTGCCCGTTCGCTACACTTTTTGCGCCGAACCTTTCTGGAGCCTCGAATGACCGCCTCCGCAGCGCATATATCGGCAGCCTCGCCGCGACCGCGCGCCTTTCCGCCGACCCGCATCGCGGTGGCGCTGGCCTTCTTCGTCAATGGCCTGGTCCTCGGCTCCTGGACGCCTCAGGTGCCGCTGCTGGCCGCGCGCCTGGGGATCGGGGAAGCCACCCTTGGCCTGTTCATCCTGGCGCTGGGGCTGGGCGCGATCTCGGCGATGCCGGTGATCGGCGGTGTCCTGGCGAGCAGCGGGTCGCGGCGCCCCGTCCTGATCACGCAGGCGCTGCTGGCAATTGCCCTGCCGCTGGTGGTGGTGGTGGCGCCTTCGGCGGTCTTCGTCGCGATCGCGATCTTTTTTTTCGGCGCCACGATGGGCGGCATGGATGTCGCCATGAATGCCAATGCCGTGGCGGTGGAGCGCCGCCTCGGCCGCGCGATCATGTCGTCCTGCCACGGCTTCTGGTCCGTCGGCGGCTTCGTAGGGGCCGGTATCGGCGGAACGCTGATCGAAGCGATCGGGGCGCTGCCCCATGCGCTGGCTATCGGCGCGGTCACGCTCGCCCTGATCTGGCCGGTATACAGGACGATGTTCGACGACCGGCAGGTGTCGGCCGGCGCCGGCGAGGAGAGTGGGGATGGCGGATGGACCGCCATCAAGGCCGCCGCGCGCCGCAACCGGCCGGCGCTGCTCAAGGGGCTGGCCATCGGCATCCTGGCGCTGTTCGCCATGGTGCCGGAAGGCGCGGCGATCGACTGGAGCGCGATCTATCTGCGCCAGGATCTGGGCGCGGCGATCGCCAGCTCAGGCTTCGCCTTCGCGGCCTTCTCTGCGTCGATGGCCGTGTTCCGCTTTGCCGGCGACGGCATCCGCGACCGGCTCGGCGCGGTGCGCACCGTGCGCTTGTCGCTGATTGTGGGGATCGCGGGTCTGTGGGCGGTCGGCCTTGCGCCAAGCCTCGGCTGGGCAATTGCCGGCTTCGCGCTGCTCGGGGTCGGCCTGTCGAACATCGTGCCGGTGGCCTTCTCGGCGGCCGGAAACATTGCCGGGCTGCGGCCGGGCGTCGGCTTGGCGATGGCGACGAGCCTTGGCTATTCCGGCATCCTGATCGCGCCGTCGGCCATCGGCTTCATTGCCGAGCATGTCGGCTTCACGGCGGTATTTCTCGGCATGTCCGGGCTGCTTCTGGTCATCCTGGCCATGTCGGCGCTGCTGTCCGGTGCGGACGACCGCTCGGTGGATGTCATGCCCACGGTGAGCGATCCGGTTTCGCCGTAAGGCGGGCCGGCATCGGGGTCGCCAGGCGCCCCGATGCCTGTGCCGTCAGAGCTTGCCCAGAAGCAGCAGCACCAGGACGATGACCAGCAGGGCGCCGATCAGGCCGGAGGGGCCATAGCCCCAGCCGCCGGAATACCCCCATGTCGGCAGGGCGCCGATGAGGATCAGGATGAGGACGATCAGAAGGATTGTGCCGAGACTCATTGGCGTGTTCCCGATTGTTCATGATACTTGCGATCACAAACCTTTGAACCGGGAATCGGTTCCCGCTGCCGGCCTCGCCCCGTCCGCCTGTCAGGCCGGGCCGAACCCGCCGATCGCGACGAAGACGGCGATCAGCGTGAAGATGATCGCCAGGACCATGGTCGGCCGGTATCCCCATTGCCGCGAATAGGGCCATGTCGGCATCGCCGCGATCAGCAGCAGAAACACGATGACGACGATGATCGGTCCGTATCCGACGGGCATGGGCACTTCCTCGCGCTGTTCTCGCTCTCGCCATAGGGCACGCCTGCCCCCGGCATCAAGGCCGGATTGTCCGCAGGAACAGTGCACGCGCAGGATTCGAGGCCATCCAGTGCCCGTCATGACCGCGTCACGCGGGCCGGCTGAATTGACAAGCCGGCGCGAAGGCGCCACCTCGACATATGCCACCATCCATCCGAGGCTTGCCATGACCGTTCATTCGCCGATCGACCCGGCCGCCCCGATCGATGCCGATCCGGCTCCGCGCCGGTCCACCGTCGGGGTGGATGTGGGTGGCGTCATGGTCGGCGGCGAAGCGCCGGTGGTCGTCCAGTCCATGACGAACACCGACACGGCCGATATCGACGCGACCGTCGCCCAGGTGGCTGCGCTCGCCAAGGCCGGCTCGGAGATCGTGCGCATCACCGTGGACCGCGACGAATCGGCTGCGGCCGTTCCCAAGGTGCGCGAACGCCTCGACCGGCTCGGTGTCGACGTGCCGCTGGTCGGCGACTTCCATTATATCGGCCACAAGCTGCTCGCCGATCATCCGGCCTGCGCCGAAGCGCTGGCCAAATATCGCATTAACCCCGGCAATGTCGGCTTCAAGGACAAGAAGGACCGGCAGTTCGCCGCGATCGTCGAGACCGCGATCCGCTATCACAAGCCGGTGCGCATCGGCGTCAACTGGGGCTCCCTCGACCAGGAGCTGCTGACCCGGCTGATGGATGCCAACACCGCCCTGCCGCAGGCGCGCTCGGCCCGCGCCGTCACGCGCGAGGCGATCATTCAGTCGGCGTTGATGTCGGCGGAGCTCGCCGAGGAGATCGGCCTTGGCCGCGACCGCATCATCCTGTCGGCCAAGGTCAGCCAGGTCCAGGATCTCATCGCCGTCTATCGCGACCTGTCGCGCCGCACCAACCATGCGCTGCATCTGGGCCTGACCGAGGCCGGGATGGGCTCCAAGGGCATTGTCGCCTCGTCGGCGGCCATGGGCATCCTGCTGCAGGAGGGGATCGGCGACACGATTCGCGTCTCGCTGACGCCGGAGCCGAACGGCGACCGCACCCGCGAGGTGCAGGTGGCTCAGGAACTCCTGCAGACGATGGGCTTTCGCCAGTTCCTGCCGGTGGTCGCCGCCTGTCCGGGCTGCGGTCGCACGACATCGACCGTGTTCCAGGAGCTGGCCGAGAAGATCCAGTCGGACATCCGCCTGAACATGCCGGTCTGGCGCGAAAAGTACCCGGGCGTCGAGGCGCTGAACGTCGCGGTGATGGGCTGCATCGTCAACGGCCCTGGCGAATCCAAGCATGCCGATATCGGCATCTCGCTGCCCGGGACGGGCGAGACACCCGCCGCACCGGTCTTCGTCGACGGCAAGAAGAGCGTGACCCTGCGCGGGCCGAACATCGCCGCCGAATTCCAGGCGATGGTCGCCGACTATATCGAACGGCGCTTCGGGTCCCGCCAGGCCGCGGAGTAGCATCGTCGGCCATCCTGTGCATGCCTACCGTTCATGGGGGATCTGCCGATGACCGCTGCACCGCCCAACCGCCTCCGAAACGCTCGCCTCGGCGCCGCCGTGCTGGTGGCGCTGGTCGTTTGGTGGCCGGGGATGGCTGCCGCCGAAGGCTCGATTACCCTGCCAGCGTTGGCCTTTCCACCAAGCCCGCCGGCCTTTGCCGAACCGATCGATCCGTCGGTCCCTGCGCCGGACACGCCGCTCACCGCGGGCGGCATCTGCCAGCTGATTGCCCGCAACGCGGCCGCGGTCGGCATGTCACCGGACTTCTTCGCCAGACTGATCTGGAAGGAAAGCCGCTTCGATGCCGGCGCGGTCTCGCCGGTCGGCGCGCGGGGGATCGCCCAGTTCATGCCCTATACGGCCGACGAACGCGGCCTCGACGATCCCAATGATCCGCGCCAGGCCCTGCATCACTCGGCGATGTATCTCGCCGATCTGCGCGCCGAACTCGGCAATTGGGGCCTTGCGGCGGCCGCCTATAATGGCGGGATCAACCGGGTGAAGCGCTGGCTCGCCAGCGGCGGCTCGCTGCCCTTCGAGACCGAGGAATACGTCAACGCCATCACCTTCCGGCCGGCCGACTGGTTCCGCGAGGAGGGGCGCGAACTGGAGGAGCGGCCGCTCGACGCCGAGCGCGACTTCGACGAGAGCTGTGCCCGGCTGCCGATCATGAAGACCCGTGCCGTCTTTGCCGCCTTCGATGACGTCGTTGAGAGCGCGCCGATGCGGCCATGGGGCGTGCAGGTCGCCGGCCATGCGAAGCAGGCCGTCGCCATGAAGATGTTCCGCCGGGTCCAGTCGAGCTTCGGGGCCATCCTGAAGGGGAGGGACCCGCTCGTCATCCGGGGACGCAATGCTGCTCGCCAGCGCATCTATGCGGTCCGCATCGGGGCCGACACCCGCGGCGAGGCCAACGCGCTGTGCGGCCGGCTGCGCGGCGCCGGAGGCTCCTGCGTCGTCCTGAAGAACTGACGCTTTCGCGCTTACCGGTTGCGGATCAGCGGGACCCGGCTCGGCCAGCCCGCGGTTTCCTTCTCGCGCGCGAAGGTGAACAGGCCGGAACCTGCCACCAGGACCATGCCGGCAATGGCGATGAGGTCGGGGAATTCGGAAAAGAAGCTCGCCCCGATGATCGTCGCCCAGACGATCTGGCTGTATTGCGTCGGGGCGACGCGGGCCGCCGGAGCGAGGCGGGTGGCGAAGACGATGAGCAGATGGCCCATGCCGGCGCAGACGCCGGCAAGGATCAAGATAGGCCACAGATCGTTGGCCGGGATCTCGAAATCCGGCACCATCAGGATGCCGTTGACGACGATCGCGGCGACCAGCACCGCCCCGATCAGCGTGATCCGGCGCTCGGACGGCCCAAGGACGCGCAG
Source organism: Aurantimonas sp. A2-1-M11 (assembly GCF_036549475.1). Taxonomy (NCBI): domain Bacteria; kingdom Pseudomonadati; phylum Pseudomonadota; class Alphaproteobacteria; order Hyphomicrobiales; family Aurantimonadaceae; genus Aurantimonas; species Aurantimonas sp. A2-1-M11. The sequence continues at coordinate 37,211 of NZ_JAZHLI010000015.1, forward strand.
CACGATTACCGTGATCGCGCCGCAGATGGCCACGCCGATGGCGGCGAAATGGCCGGGCAGGATCTCGCGGAAGCCGGGCCGCACCACCAGCAGCACGCCGACGAGGCCGCCGAGGACGGCCAGCCAGCGCCGCCAGCCGATGGGCTCCTTCAGAACCACGAAGGAGAAGACCGTCACGAAGATCGGTAGAAGGAAGATCAGGGCGTAGGCTTCGGCCAGCGGCAGGCTGGTGAAGGCGATCACGCCGAGGATGCCGCCCAGCGTGCCGCTCGCCATGCGCAGCGCGAGGAGGCCGGGGCGCGTGGGCACGAAGACATTGCCCCAATTGTCTTCGGGCCGCTTGGTGAACAGGGCCGGAAGCAGGGCGAAGACCGAGACGAAGAACCCGATCTCGAAGATCGGCAGCCGGTCGCCGATCGCCTTGAGGGAGGCGTCGCCGCAGGCGAAGGCGAAATAGGACGCGAAGGCGAGAAGGATGCCGGCCTGCATGGGGACGCATTCGTGTAAGCGGCGGGAGCCCCGTCGCTAGGCCAAGGCCCGAGCGCAATGCAAATGAATTTTAGTGCCCACGACGGGTTTCTCGCCAGGCCGCGCGAAGCAGACCCCCAGACGCGAAAAAAGGCAGCGAGGGGGAGCTGCCTTTTTCCGTCTGCTGCTTTGCGATCGAGGGGGATGATCGCTTGGGGGTGCTTGAAGAATGCGGGTCTGGCGAAAGCGTTCCAAAAAAAGTTTATGGCATGTCGATTTTTTTCCCGCGACCTCGGACGCAACGTCCAAGTGGCTTCCCAGCCTTGCGAATCGGCCCAGAACCTTTTCCAACCGATATAACTTCCCACATGAGCGGGACGAATGACCGACCATCGCCCCGCCCGAGAGAGCATCCGTTTCGACGGGTCCAATGTCACCGCCGTCCTCGGGCCGACCAATACCGGCAAGACGTATCTCGCCATCGAGCGGATGGTCGCCCATTCCTCGGGGACGATCGGCCTGCCGCTGCGCCTTTTGGCGCGTGAGGTGTATCAGAAGGTCTGCGACCGGGTCGGCGTCGGGGCTGTCGCGCTGATCACCGGCGAGGAGAAGATCAAGCCGCCCAATGCGCGCTATTCGGTCTGCACCGTGGAGGCGATGCCGCGCACGCCGAACACCGCTTTCGTGGCCATCGACGAGGTGCAGCTCGCCAGCGATCTGGAGCGCGGCCATGTCTTCACCGACCGCATCCTGCATGCCCGCGGCCGCGAAGAGACGCTGCTGCTCGGGTCCTCCACCATGCAGGGCGTGCTGCAGCGGCTGCTGAGCGGCTCCCATGCGACCACGCGGCCACGACTGTCCAACCTGCTCTATGCCGGCTCCAAGAAGATCACCCGGCTGCCGCGCCGCTCCGCCATCGTCGCCTTCTCGGCGGACGAGGTCTACGCCATTGCCGAGCTGATAAGGCGCCAGCGGGGCGGGGCGGCCGTCGTGCTCGGCGCTCTGTCGCCGCGGACCCGAAACGCCCAGGTCGAGCTTTACCAGTCCGGCGACGTCGATTTCCTCGTGGCCACCGACGCCATCGGCATGGGGCTCAATCTCGACGTCGATCATGTCGCCTTTGCGCAGGACTGGAAATTCGACGGCTTCCAGTATCGCCAGCTGACGCCCGCCGAATTCGGCCAGATCGCCGGGCGCGCGGGGCGACATCTGCGCGACGGCACCTTCGGCGTGACCGGCAAGGTCGATCCCCTGGCGCCGGAGATGGTCGAGGCGCTGGAATCGCATTCCTTCGCATCGGTGAAGGTCCTGCAATGGCGTTCGCGTGACTTCGATTTCGCCTCGATCGACGCCCTGAAGGCCAGTCTGGAGGCGCCGCCGCCGAGCGAGGCGTTGGCCCGCTCGCTGCCCGCCGTCGACCAGCGGGCGCTGGAATTTCTGTCGCGCGACCCGGCGGTGAAGGATCGCGCTACCAGCCCGGCCGCGGTCGAACTGCTCTGGGAAGCCTGCAAGCTGCCGGACTATCGGCGCATCGCGCCGGCCCAGCATGCCGAGATCATTGCCACGATCTACGCCGATCTGGTGTCCGACGGTCATGTCGCGGAAGACTATCTGGCGAGCCAGGTGCGCCGCGCCGATCGCACCGAGGGCGACATCGATACGCTGTCCCAGCGGATCGCGGAGATCCGCACATGGACCTACATGTCGCACCGTCCGGACTGGCTGGCCGATCCGACACACTGGCAGGAAAAGACTCGCGAGATCGAGGACCGTCTTTCCGACGCTCTTCACGACAGGTTGACGAAACGCTTCGTAGACCGCAGGACAAGCGTCTTGATGAGGCGGCTGAGAGAGAACGCGTTCATGGAAGCTGAGATCGGCGGCGACGGCACGGTTGTGGTCGAGGGCCACCCGGTAGGCGAGCTGCAGGGGTTCAGGTTCACCCCCGACGGCAAGGCCGACGGGCCGGATGGCCGCGCAGTGCGGGCTGCTGCCCAGAAGGCACTGGCCGGCGAGTTCGAAAAGCGCGCCGAACGGTTCGCCAATTCGCCCAATGGCGACATTGCGCTGGGCTCGGACGGGCTGGTGCGCTGGCTCGGTGCGCCCGTGGCCATGCTGACGACCGGCGACGACCCGCTGAAGCCGAAGACGGTGCTGCTGGCCGACGAGCAGCTCACCGGCTCGGCGCGCGACAAGGTCGTGGCGCGGGCCGAGCGTTCGGTGACCTACCAGATCACCACCGTCCTCAAGCCGCTGCTCGATCTGCAGGCGGCCGATGGCCTGGAAGGCGTCGCCAAGGGCCTCGCCTACCGGCTCTACGAGAATTACGGCCTGATCCAGCGACGCGAGATCTCGGAGGACGTGCGCTCGCTCGACCAGGAATCGCGCGCAGCCCTTCGTCGCTGCGGCGTGCGCTTCGGCGCCTACCACATCTTCGTCCCGGCGCTGATCAAGCCGGCGCCTGCTGCGCTGCTGACGCTGCTGTGGGCGATCCACAATGACGGCCGCGACAAGCCGGGCTACGGCGAGGTCACGCATCTGCTGGCGACCGGCCGCACCTCGGCCGTCGCCGATGCCTCCTTCGATCCGGTGTTCTGGGGTCTGGCCGGCTATCGGCTCCTCGGCCGCCGGGCCGTGCGCGTCGACATCCTCGAGCGCCTGGCGGACCTGATCCGTCCCGCACTCGGCTGGAAACCGGGCACCGGCAAGCGGCCGGAAGGCGCCTATGACGGCTCACAGTTCCTGGTCACACCGGGGATGATGTCGATCCTCGGTGCGACATCGGAAGACATGGAAGAGGTCCTGAAGGGTCTCGGCTATCGCGCCGAGCCGGTGGAGCAGACCAAGGTCGAGGCCGAGCTGGCCCGTCTGGACGACGCATCCCGGGCGGCCGAAGAGGCTGCGCGCGTCGAAGCGGCGAAGAAGGCTGCGGAGGCAGCCGCCACTGCCGATGCGCCGCAGCCGGCGCCGGACGCCGCCGGCGACGATGTCGCCACCACGGCCCCCGAGACGACACAGAACGAGGTCGGGGCAACCGCGGACGAAACGCCGACGGTTTCACAGGATTCGGGTCCGGTTGACGCGGTTGCCGATCCGGCCGCTCCGTCAGACGCAGCCGAGGCTCCTTCAAGTCTCGCCGAAGCCATTCCCGAGGCAACGGACACCGGCGGGCTGGCCGAGGTCGGCAAGGCCGCCGCGGCGGCTCTCGGCGAGGCAACCGACGGCGAGGCGGCTGCAACGCCGGCCGAGGCAACTGATACGCCGGCAGCCGATGCCCCGGTGGCAGACGTGGCCGATGCGGCCCAGGGCGGTGCAATGAAGGTTGAGGCTGCCGAAGCCGAGGCCCCGAAGCTGGTCCAGGTCTGGCGCGCGCAGCGCGGCGCCGGTCGTGGCGGGGCCCGCCATGCCCAGGGTCAGCGGGGCCGCGGCCGTGCTCAGCAGGGTGCCGGCGAGGGCGAGGAGCGCGCGCCGCGCTTCGCCAAGGGCGGCCAGCGCGGCAAGAGCCGCGATGGCGGCGATCGTGCGGACAACGCGGACTTCAAGGGCCGGGGCGAGCGGCCAGAGCGGGGCCGTCGCGTCGACAAGCCTCAGGGCGGCAACGCGGTTGCGCAGCCGGCACGGCCCCAGCGCATCGACCCCGATTCCCCCTTCGCGAAACTGGCAGCCCTGAAGGACAAGCTTGGCAAATAAGCGCATACTGGAGCCGATGGCTCCGGCAGCGCCCGCGGGACAGCGCGTCGACAAATGGCTGTTCTTCGCGCGGGTCGTGAAGTCCCGAAGCCTGGCCCAGAAGCTGGTCCAGTCGGGCGGCGTGCGCATCAACGGGGACAAGACTGAGAATGCCGCCCGGGCCGTGCGGCCAGGCGATACGCTGACCATCACGCGCAGGGACGATGTCCTCGTGCTGAAAATCGTCGACCCGGGCGAACGGCGTGGACCGGCTACCGAAGCGGCCACCCTCTACGAGGACCTGTCACCGTCGCGCGAAGCGGTGGCGGAACAGAGGGAAGCTGCCAAGGGCAAGCCGGCGCCGGGCTACCAGCCCTCGGCGCGGCCGCCGACCAAGAAGGAGCGGCGGGCGCATGATCGCCTGCGCTGGGACGGCGCCTGATCAGGCGGCATCCGGATTGACCTGAACCGGCGAGCGCTCAGTCTCCCTGGCCGGGCTCGGCTGAAAAGTACTTCTCGAACTTGCCTTCTTCGCCGTCGAACGTCTCCGCATCGGAGGGCGCATCACGCTTGATCGTGATGTTCGGCCATTTCTCGGCATATTCGGTGTTGATCTTCAGCCATTTGTCGAGATTGGGCTCGGTGTCCGGCTTGATCGCCTCGGCCGGGCATTCGGGCTCGCACACGCCGCAGTCGATGCACTCGTCCGGATGGATGACGAGCATGTTGTCGCCTTCGTAGAAGCAGTCGACCGGACAGACCTCGACGCAGTCCATGTACTTGCAGCGAATGCAATTGTCGGTCACCAGATACGTCATGGCTGATCCTCGGCATGTTCGGGCCCTGTGCGAAGGCCCCGTCATTCGTGCGAGCCTCGACGCCGGTAGCCGGCCTGTCTCGCGTGTGTCGTGGCGGACGTAGCCCCTCTCTCGAAGACAGACAAGAGCAAAGCATGTCGTGCCACCGCACCGATGCGGGAATGGTTTTCCATGGAAGTGTCGAGGTTTCTGCACGGCGAGCCGTCGGCGGCGTGCGCCCTGTGGCCCCTTTTGACGCCGCGAGGTCAGGGCAGCCTCTCGGCCAGGACGCTCATGCCCCGCAAGCGGCTCCGGCGCGAAGGACGATCCCGCCAGCCTGCGAGATACGCAAAAATTCGCCTCGCCCTGTGGCGATGCGGGGCGCTATGTCACAAGGTGAGGATGGAATGAAGACCGAGGACGATCACATGGCCGAGCGCCCGATCCTGGTGAGCGACGACAGTCTCGACGAGACCGACGCCAACGGCGCGCGTCAGCGGTCGCAGCGCATGGGGCCGCTGGCGAGCCTGCCGGTATTCTTCGACCTGGCAGCCAAGCGGGTGGTCATGGCCGGCGGTGGGCCCGGCGCGGCCTGGAAGGCCGAGCTCCTGGCCTCCGCAGGCGCCCATGTGGATCTCTACGTGCCGGCCGAGGAAATCGATGCCGAGATGGCAGAGCTTCTCGCCGTGCCACCGGACTCCGGCGTCGTCGTCCATCACGATCGCCCGTGGGCGACGGATGTCTTCGCCGGGGCGGCGATCGCCGTGGGCGACACCGAGAGTCTCGCCGAGGGCCAGGCCTTCGCCTGTGCCGCCCGCGCGGCCGGCGTGCCGGTGAACGTCGTCGACAAGCCGGCCTTTTGCGACTTCCGCTTCGGCACGATCGTCAATCGTTCGCCTGTCGTCATCGGCATTTCCACCGACGGCGCCGCGCCGATTCTCGGCCAGGCCATCCGCCGCCGCATCGAGACGCTGCTGCCGCCGGCCCTCAGCCATTGGGCGGAGCTTGCGGTCAAAGTTCGCGGAGCGGTGATGGAGCGGTTGGCGCCAGGGCCCCTGCGCCGCGCCTTCTGGGAGCGCTTCGCCGACAGCGCCTTCACCACCCGCCCCCCCGACGCCGTTGCCGAGGCGGCGGCCGGCGGCTTCATCGACGACCTTGTCCGCTCGCCCCAGGCCGGTGGCCGGGTGACGCTGGTCGGGGCCGGGCCCGGCGAGGCCGAGCTTCTGACCCTGAAGGCGGTTCGCGCGCTGCAGGCCGCCGACGTGATCCTGTTCGACGACCTCGTCTCGGACCAGATCCTGGAACTGGCGCGCCGCGAGGCGCGGCGCATGCTGGTCGGCAAGCGCGCTACCCGCGACAGCTGCCGCCAGGAGGACATCAACGCGATGATGGTCAGCTTCGCCAAGGCGGGCAAGCACGTGGTGCGGCTGAAATCCGGCGACGTGTCGGTGTTCGGGCGTGCCGGCGAGGAGCTCGACGAACTGGCCCGCGAGAACATTCCGGTCGCCATCGTCCCGGGCATCACGGCGGCCTCGGCGCTGGCGGCGAGCTTCGGCGTCTCGCTGACCCATCGCGACCGGGCGCAGGAGTTGCGCTTCGTCACCGGCCATTCCAAGCGGGGAGGCCTGCCGGAGGATCTGGACTGGACTGCGCTGGCCAACGATCGCGCGACCACGGTGTTCTACATGGGCGGGCGGATGGCGGCGCGGATCGCCGAGCGGCTGATCCATCACGGCCTCCCGGCGACGACCCCGGTCGCCGTTGCCGCCAATCTGTCGCGCGACGACGAGACCCGCGCCGCCGGCACGCTGGCCGAACTTGGCGACATTGTCGCCAGGATCGGCGTCGACCGCCCGATCCTCATCGGAGTCGGCCGGGTCTTCACCGAACAGGCTCGCGCCGCGACATCCGATCCGTTTCCGGCCGAGACCGGGCAGACCGCGCTCGGCTGAGGCGGAACGCTGGCGTGTCCGGCTGGGGAGATGCAGGCCTCGTCAGACGTTGGGATCGATCCCAACCGTCGTGCGATCGAGGACTTCGCGCAGGGCGAAGGACGAATTGATCCGCACCACATGGGGAAACGACGACAGATAGGTCTTGTGAATGCGCTCGTAATCTTCGAGATCGCGGGCCGCGACGCGCAGCAGATAATCGTATACCCCGGACATCAGGAAGCAGACGAGGACGTTCGGGCAGCGTCGCGCGGCCGCCTCGAATTCGGAAAGCTGCCGCTCGGTCTGGCCAGAGAGGCCGATATTGACGATGACCGTGATCGTGTGGCCGAGCGTCCGGTTGGACAGCTTGGCGTGATAGCCGCGGATCGCGCCGCTGGCCTCCAGCCGGTCGAGCCGCCGCGAGCAGGCCGAGGCGGACAACCCGACCCGTTCGGCCAGCATCGCGTTCGACAGCCGGCCCTCCCGCTCCAGCGTGCGCATGATCTGTATGTCGAAGCGGTCGATCGTCTCCATGCGAGGAAGATTGCGCAGAGCTGGCGCCGAACGCAAGAATCCATCGACAATGGCGGAGAAACTGCTCGATAAGGCTGGGACTTTGCGCCGAGGCGGCGTTTCAATCCATCTGCCCACAGATGGAGGATACGATGCGCGTCGGCTGCCCGAAGGAAATCAAGAACAACGAATACCGCGTCGGCCTGACGCCGTCGGCGACACGCGAATATGTCGGGCACGGCCATGCGGTGATCATCGAGACCGGCGCCGGCGCCGGCATCGACGCCAGTGACGAGGACTACGAGGCTGCGGGTGCCACCATTGCCCCGGACGCGGCGGAAATCTTCCGCACGGCCGACATGGTGGTGAAGGTCAAGGAACCGCAGCCCGCCGAATGGGCGCAACTGCGCGACGGCCAGATCATCTACACCTATCTGCATCTCGCCCCGGATCCGAAGCAGACCGAGGGCCTGATCGCCTCCGGGGTGACGGCCGTAGCCTACGAGACGGTGACCGACGGCCGTGGAGGTCTGCCGTTGCTCGCCCCCATGTCGGAAGTCGCCGGCCGGCTGTCGATCCAGGCCGCGGCCCATGCGCTGGAAAAGGCCCATGGCGGCCGCGGCGTGCTGCTCGGCGGCGTGCCGGGCGTGGCCTGCGGCAAGGTGGTCATCATCGGCGGCGGCGTGGTCGGCAAGGAAGCCGCCAAGATGGCAATCGGCCTCGGCGCCGATGTGACCATTCTCGACCGGTCGATCGCCCGGCTGCGCGAACTCGACGATCTCTTCGCCGGCCGGGTCCAGACCCGCTATTCCACTCGCACCGCCATCGAGGAGGAGGTCTTTGCCGCCGACGCGGTCATCGGGGCCGTCCTCATTCCCGGCGCTTCGGCGCCGAAGCTGGTGAGGCGGGACATGCTGCCGGGCATGAAGAAGGGCGCTGTGCTGGTGGATGTCGCCATCGACCAGGGCGGCTGCTTTGAGACGTCCCACGCCACCACCCATGCCGACCCGACCTTCGAGATCGACGGCGTCGTGCATTATTGCGTCGCCAACATGCCGGGCGCCGTGCCGATTACCTCGGCGCACGCCCTCAACAACGCGACACTGCCCTTCGGACTGGCGCTGGCCGATTCCGGCCTGGTGGCGCTGTCGAACGATCCGCATCTGATGCACGGGCTGAACGTCCATCGCGGCCTGATCACCAACCGCGCCGTCGCCGACTCCCTCGGGCGCGAAATGGTCGACGCCCGCAAGGCGCTGGCTGCCTGACGCAGCACGAAAAAGGGCGGCCGATCGATCCCGACCGCCGCCCCTTGCACATCATCCGGCACATAGGTGCCGACGTCGTCAGACCTCGACGATCAGGCCGTTCGCCACGAGCTTGGAAATATCCACCTCCCGCAGCTTCTGGGTGCGGCCGAGCTTGCCGCCATAGCCCTTCACTTCGGCCGCCGAAAGCGGCAGGACGAAGCGCTGGCTGACGATCCGCGGCGGTCCGTTGACCTGGGAGAATTCCGTCCATTGCAGACGTCCGGGGTAGGTTCCCTCGGGGAGAATGAGACCTTCGCCGAGATCGACCGCTTCGGTCACCTTGTAGGTTCGGTCTTCATGGGCTGCCCTGGCTGCCATCTGTGTCCTCGCTTCTTCAAAAGTCGCTCGGCCTGCAATGCAAGCCGAGCCGTGTTGTCAGGCGTCGCCAACGATTTCGGCGATACGTCCGGTGCCGTCGCATGCCAAACAGGGCTCGCCTTCAGCGGTCCCCGATCCGCAATACGGTCGGCAAAAATCTTCCGCAGTCTGCGGCCCGTCGTCATGGCCGTCGTTGCCGGGCTTCGCGGCAAGCTAGACTGGCATCGGCATACTCTGGAAATCGCCAATGCATGGGATCAGGCCAAAGGCCGAACCCGTCTTTCAAATATATATGTAGCGGCCGGCGGAAATTTCACTCTCGCGCGTTGGCCGAGATGGGGCTGTCTTCCTGGAATGTCACGCCCGTTGGCGGGAGCATATCACATTCCAGACCGAAGCGCTGCCGTGCCATGCGGCAATCCTCACCGCCGGGCAAGCACTCGCGACACACCTGCGGACGCAGGGCATAGATCGTGCAGGTCGTACCGGCCCCGACCGTGCCGGCCAGGGCCGCGCAGCGATCGTTCTCGCAACGCATGCCGCTGAGATTGCCGGCGACGAGCGCGGCGGGGATGCGATCGAGGTCTGCATCGCTTTCGATGGAGAAACGTGGCCAGTCAGCCGAATAGGCGCAGCAGGCGCCGCAGGCCTGACAGTCGAAGGCAGCATCGGACGGGATCATCGTCGCGCTTCTTGCAGCCTTCGGCAGGCCGGTCAATGCGGCGTGCGAGAACGAATTTTTAACGTTCGCACGAACTGGGTGACCGTTCGAACGGATTCATCCCCCTGGGGAAACCATATGGAAACGCCGCAACGGTAAGCTCGTGTCTCCACGAACGGATCGTGGTGGAGGCTGGTCTCGTGAAAAGCTCGACATGTACGCGGTTTCGCGCCGCCCAATCCGGCAATGTGGCGATCGTCTTCGGACTTACGCTGCCGATCCTTGCCTGCTGCATGGGCGCCGCGGTGGACATCTCCGGAATCTACGCGTCGAAGCGCAATCTCCAGCATTCGGTCGACATTGCGGCGCTCGCAGCCGGCCGAGAATATGCCAACAATCAGGAGAACGCGCATCTTTCGAAGGTCGCCGAAGGCTACTTCTTCGAGAACGCTGGCGCGGAAGCGCGAAAATCTACCCAGTTCGCCTATGACGGCGTGTTTGACAAGGACGGCAACACCGTCCTGCAGGTTTCGGCAGCCCGCCAGCACCCGACGATCTTCGGCGATTTGCTGTCCTTCGTGACCGGCGGCGAACTCGACTGGAGCGCCTTTCCGCTGGCCGCGCGAAGCCAGATCGTCGTCCAGAACCAGTCAATCGAGCTGGTCATGGTTCTGGACAATTCTGGCTCGATGGGAAGCAAGCCGAAATCCGGTGGTGGCAAGCGCAAGATCAATACGATCAAGGAGGCCGCCACCAACCTGACCGCGCAGTTCCTGAAAGGCGCCGCCTCCTCGACCCTGGAACTGCCGGTGCAGTTCGGCGTGGTTCCCTTCGCCGCGGCCGTCAATGTCGGGCCGGACAATGCGAGCGCTGCCTGGATGGACACCAAGGGACGCTCGTCGATCCACAACGAGTATCTCGACTGGGCCAACTGGAAATCGAGCAGTGGCGCGAGGCTTGCGGAGAGGAGTGCGACCGACGACTACTGGCAGGAGATCTCCTCCAAGACGCCGCTGACACGGTTCTTCGTCTACAAGAATGGCGTCCACCGGGACGAACTGGGTCCGTGGAAGGGCTGCGTGGAATCGCGGCCCGGCGGTCTGGCGATCACCGACGCGGAACCGGCCTACCTCGCGCCAGACACGCTGTTCGTCCCAACCTTTGCGCCGGACGAATACGACGGCAGCAACGGCGACAACGACTACTTCATGGATGGCGGGACGTCGCGCATATCGGCTGACGCAGCGATGACGGCGCAATCGCAAATTGCTAAATATTTCGGCGCAAGTTCGCCGCGGGGAAAAGGCGAGGGGCCGAATCGCGGCTGTCGCACGACCCCCATCACGCCCCTGACCGACGTCAAAGCGACCGTTGATGCAGCGATCAACGCAATGACGGCGGCAGGGGAAACAAACATCCCCGAAGGCATAGCCTGGGGCTGGCGCGTGCTTTCCGCCCGCGAGCCTTTTAGCCAAGGGCGGGCCGAGGATGCCAAGGACAACCTCAAGGTCCTGGTGTTGATGACCGACGGCGACAATAATTACGGCGGCAACAAGAACGACTACAACGAATCCGGTTACGGGACATTCGGCTACGCCAGTACCTATGATGCCTATGGCAATCACCGCTGGGGCCGCATCTTCGATGATACCACCGGCAAAACCAACAAGAAGGCGCGAGCGTCGAGCTTCGTGACCGCGATGAACGAGAAGGTCGCGGCGATCTGCCAGAACATCAAGGATGATGGCCGCAAGGTGACCGGCGAGGACGGGATCGTCATCTTCACCATCGCCTTTGACCTGGAAGACGGCTCATCGGTCAAGAAGCTGTTGGAGCAATGTGCTTCCTACGGCATCATCGATCCGACGAAGAAGCTCTATTACGACGCCAAGAGCTCCAGCGATCTGCTCGCAGCCTTCGATGCAATCACGGAGCAGGTGTCGAGCCTGCGCATCGCCAAGTAGTGCATTGCGCAGATCCTTATTGCGGATCGCTCGTCAGCTCGAAGCGCTCGATGACGCTCGGCTGGATGACTTTCGCCGTCATGGTGACGAGAACGAGTTGGGCATCGAGGCTGTCGCCGACCTCCATGGCGCGTTCGATCCGCTCGCCGACCCGCAGTGCCAGCGCCACGTCGTTGGCGCCGGCGAACCCTTCGGCGCCGATCATGCAATAGGCAAGGATTTCCGCGGCGGCCTGATAGGCTTGCGGTGCGGGCGTCGCGCCGACAGCGTGATCCTTCATCAGATTGACCGCTGTCAGTTTCACCGCCTCCGGTACCATTCGCGGATGTAGATCGACGGATCGGAGCGCCCGATCGAGCTGACGCAGATCTTCTGACCGTCCGAAGATGCCGAAAAGGCCGAGTGAGGATCGTTGCCGGGTCATGGCGCGATCCTGCACGAGCCGGGGGGCCGCCGCACCCCCCCCCCCGCCGCACCGGCGCGGGGGGGGGGGGCCCCGGCGGGGGCGGCCCCGCCCGAGAGCGTGGCGCGGCCGGGGGGGGGCCGGGGGCGGCCGGGCGGGGGGCCCCGGGGCCCCCGCGGGCGCCGCGACAGTCTCTCGGGCGGGCCGTCACCGGCCGGGCCGCCCCGATGCTGAGGGATCCATCGCGCGAGCGGATGTCCGCGCCACGCCAGCGGTCCATCATCGGCATTTCCGGCTTCGTAACGTCTTCCGGGTTAATGCTGATGGCGTGTAAACCGGAGCAGACAGTGCCATCGACGGAATTCTTCCTGGGGGTCGTGAACGGGCTGGGCATCTTCGCTCTCGTGACGATGCTGTATGGCAGGGCGCTCCGCACAGCCGAGCCGGGAATTGCTCGCGGCATCGCGCTGGGCCTTTTGTTCGGGGTCGGTGCATCGCTGTCGATCGCAAATGCCGTCGAGTTGGCGCCCGGCTTGCGTATCGATCCACGTGCCGTGATGCTGGTTCTGGCGGCGCCTTTCGGCGGCCCGGGCGCCGCAACGGTGGCCGCGGCGGTGACCAGCGCCTATCGCCTGTATCTCGGCGGTTCCGCAGCGCTGCCCGGGATCGCCAACATCGTCACGACCGCCGGCGTGGGGGCGATCTTCGCCTATTGCATCTTCGAAAACATGCGCCCTGCCGGCACGCGCCAACTGCTCATGCTCGGCTTCTTCAGCAACGTGCCGCTGCTCTTCATCCTGACGGTTCCCGTCGACAATGCGGGGGAGATCTTCCTGCGGACGATCGGCCCGATGATCATCGCGGACGTCCTCGGCGTCCTCATCCTTGGCCGTTTCCTCTGCAATGAGCGCAAGGCCTTCGTCTTTGGTCGGGCTCTGGAAGCGGAGGCAACGACCGACCCGTTGACGCTCCTGCCCAATCGCCGCCATCTCGAGCGCCGCACCAGTGAGATGGTCGAGACGGCGCAGCGCAACGGTAAGCCGATATCGGTGCTGGTCATCGACATTGATCGCTTCAAGGAGGTCAACGACAATTACGGCCACGATGTCGGCGACGCGATCCTCCAGAAGGTCGCGGCGGTGGTGCGGGCCAGTGTCCGCAAATCCGACGCGCTTGCCCGGTTCGGGGGAGAGGAAGTCGTCGTGGCGATGGCCGACACCACGCTGGCGGCGGCAGCCCACACGGCCGAGCGGATCCGCTCCGCGGTTGATGCGGACGTGTTTCACAGGGACCGGGAGACGGGCAACGTCACCGTCAGCGTCGGCGTCGCGACCCAGCAGGGGGAGGACCTCTCCTTCAAACGCCTCTTCAAGGCTGCCGACGAAGCGTTGTTCCTGGCCAAGCAACGCGGCCGCAACCGTGTCGAGTTCGCTGTCCCGGCAAAGGAAGCAGCCGACTTCTCGACGTCTGGGTGTGTCGCCGCAGGACCTGCCAAGACTTCCCGCAGTAGCGATCAAACCGGGTATCAGATTGACCTATCTGGTCTTTTGCCGCCTGTGGTGGCGCCTTTCGTGGCTGTCGGCTCTATGCCCGCAACCCGATCAGCGCCGACAAAGTCGTCCAGACCAGCCAGACCATGCCGCCTGCGACGAGCGCCAGGATACCGATAGCCAGCAGTGCTGCTGCAGCCCAGCATGTCGGAGTACCTCGTTTGCTGACGTCGCCGCAGAGGCCGGCAAACCATGATGAAGGATGCCTTGGTGGACGGATAGTCTTTGAAACTCAAGGTATGAGCCGGTCAGAGCATTTCAACCCGACATCCCACCCTGCCAGGCAAGATGCAAGCGTTCTCCGCCAGATCCGGTTCGCGAAAGTCGGCTCTTGCGCTGATGCTTAACGATCAGGTCGTGTCCCGCGCAGTCCTTCGTCGCTTGTATGCTGTGATTCAGCGTTGGTTTGATCACAGTGAACCGGTCGGACACTCCCATGAAGGCCAAGTAGGATATCTGTGCACTACTCGGCCGGATAGTTGCGAGACCATCGGGGGGCGGCGAACTCGCTTGTCGCAGATGAGCAGGTTCAATTTGGGTGTCTGGCTGTGCGACGCGAAGAGGATCGCACTGCGCTTGCCCACCATGGCAGTCTCGTGGCGCGTAACGAAGCGCTCGGGTTCGGCGGACCCCGTCCGGCGAACAAGGCCGGCCGATATGTCAGACGAAGCTGCGCCTTCGAGAAAGTCGCTTCCAGCATTGGTCTATGAGTTCGGCTTGCTACTGCCCCTGGCGCTCATGCCGTGTCATTCAGTCGGAGCGCTTTCGGGGGCGGTGATCTACCGCTTGTGATGAGAGGCAACTTCTGCCCATCCGCGTCGTTCTACCGAAGATGTCCATCACCGGAGGCAGACCAATGAATATTCGAACCCCGGCCATCGTCGCTCTCGCTCTCATGGCCAGTGTGGGGCTGACCGCGTGCGGAGACCAGGAAGAGCGCGAAGAGGTCGACGTCGAAAACGGAGTGGAAGCGGAGGACGACTAGCGTCGTCGGGCGCCGGGCCTCATCGTAATCTTGCCACGACACGGCCGGCCGCTTCATCGCGATCCGGGCCCTCATGTCGACGGGGATCTCTTCGATCGCGAGCGCGATGATGGTGCGCATGTGCATGTCCGTGATGCCTGCGTCTGGGGGCAGGATGCCAAGGGGACGGACATAGCGAGATCGCCTAGACAAGAGAAGCCTCCGATTCTGGGTGAACCGGAGGCTAGGGGATGTTCTCGTTTTGATCTAGCTGGACGGCGCGTCGGCGATCGCATCTTTCAATATCGTCGCCGCCATCTCTCGCCGGATATCGGGGTCGTGCGGCGTCGGCATCCCGTGCACGATCATCAGCGCTGCCGCCGAATCATTTGCGAGCTTGATGGCGACATGCCTTAGACTGAGGACACCGTCAGCACGCAGCTGCGAGGGAAATGGCAGTCCGGGACGCCGCGCTACGTGAAAACCGTCATCATGGCGTGGGAAGCGCTGCCCATCGACGCGAAAGATCGGATCGTGGAGGCGGCGGAAGAGGACGGGTGATCTCGCCGGCACCAGTCTTCCGCGATCTTCGGCTGAAGCGTATAAAACTTTACGGAAGCTGGAGCAGGTGAGTCGGCGTGGACGAAAAAAGTCATCTCAATGTGACGATCTCCGAGTATCGCCTCGTCAAAGACCTTCTCCGTGTCGGTAAGCTGACCCGGGTCTACGTCGATCTCGCCGTGCGTGAAGCAGGCCTGGTTATCGGGCAAGATGAAATGATGCGCATCTTGTCAGAATGTCAGCCGAAATCGGTCACCGCCATCGCCCAACGTTTGGGGATTCGTCCGCCGACCGCGTCAAGGATGCTCTCATTGCTAGAAGCCAAGGGGTTCGTGCATCGCGTGGCAGATCCGCACGACCGGCGGAAGACGGGCGTGGTTCTCACGCCGGATGGCGCGGAGCTTCAACGATCTGTCGAAGCAATCCGGCAGCGCCTCGAACGAGAACTGTTCCGTGATCTTCCTCCGTCTGAAATCAGTGCAATCAGAGAAAGCCTGGAGCTTCTGGATGGCCATCTCAAGAACCGGGCGGAATCGCTCCGAAAGCGCCAGAAGCCCGACACCGACGAAGAAAACGCCCTCTCATTTGCCCGCTGAAGCCAGACTCCCGGTCCCTACGGCCGAATACCTTCCCCAGAGACTTCGGCCCCACACGCGCGTTCGCTGAATATAAACGAAATTACGTTAGGTCCGATGTTCGTAGGCGAGCTTCGGAGATTGACGATGTCACTAGGGCAAGCAGACAAACTTGCGATCGTTTGGCGCGAACTTTCGGCTGTCGTCGGGAACATCGAGAAAGCGCAGGATTTCTTCGCGTTCGATCCGGGGCAAGCGGATCCTGGTGACCCGGTGCCGTTCAACATCGAAAGCTCGCTGATCGAAGCCCTGCTTCAAGTCCGCTATATCCAGGAGCAGGTACACGCAATGGCCGCGGCTGCGGACATTGGATGGATCGTCAACGAGTTCAATGCGGGATGCCTTGCAGACCAGCGAGCGTTCAATGACGTGAGTAAGCCGATATAGCGGCAAGCCCTCGGCGCGATCGTGTCCCAGGGCGTGGTGTAGCTCACGGCTTCGCACGGCGCTTTCCGGCAAGGCCGGGCTGATCAGCGCGCCATTGCTGGCAGGCTGACGAGAGGATCATCGCTCAGGGGAGCGACAGATTCCAGTGTCATGTACCTGGCCCGCAGAACCGCCCACTCATCATTTTGCTCGAGCAGCAACTCGCCGACGAGGCGCTGGATGGCCTCATCGTTGGCGGCGTAGTCGATGTCCANTGTCATGTACCTGGCCCGCAGAACCGCCCACTCATCATTTTGCTCGAGCAGCAACTCGCCGACGAGGCGCTGGATGGCCTCATCGTTGGCGGCGTAGTCGATGTCCATAACGCTGTCGATCACGGCGCAGGAAGTCGAGGCGGGATCCTTCACCACATAGCTGACGGTGTTGGTGGCCGTATCGAAAAACGCTCTGGACGTCCGGTTTGACGGACATGTCGATGGGATATCCTGTCATGGCTTTCTCCCTTGCGTAACGTGTGTCGCCGCAGCCTGCTCTCCCGGCTGATACTGTATCTTGAACAGGCCAAACCAGTTTCCCCGTTCGCGCAAAAGCGGTGTCACCCGGAACCCGAATATCACGCCAGCTAAAGCGCTCTGGGCGCCGCCGCGTTGACACGGGTCAATGTGCTCGGAACGCCTTCTTGGACGTGGTCATCTTCTCGCGAAGTTTGACGGGGAGTACGACGTCTGATTCGCGCAGGTGCCTTTGATCAGCTCGGAATACGTTGAAGAATACGTTCGTTATATCGCCGAGCGTAGTGGCCAATTCCCAGACAGAATGTTGGCGTGAGTCTCGCCGTCTGTGTAGGCGGCAAGAAGGCCGGACATATAGCAGCGCCGGCTAGGTCTGCCGCGCAGAAGTCAAATTCCACCAGTGGTAAGGCTGCTTCCTTCATCGGAGAGCGGCCGGGAAAGTTCGCCGCAGAAGTTTATGTCGCCGTTCGTCTTTTTCACTTCAACGGGCAACAGCCGCGAGCCGGCGCGTGTCTTTGGCCCGATCCTCAAGGCGGCCTTGAAGATGTGCGATGTGGGGAGAGACGCGAATGGCAAGCTTCGTGTCCCAATTGGAAGCATGCCGAATTTTCAGTTCCGGAGATCCTTGAGCGAGCGTGGGTTTCGACCCAGCCATCCACCTGTTTCGCACAATGTTTCGACACAGGTGCGCGGAAACCCTGTGTCGAAACACGAGATTTTTGGGTCGAAACCCCAGGCCGCTGCCCTTCTGACCAACGCGCAACCGCGTCGTCATCGAGTCGCGGAAATTACCAAGCCGTCCCCACCCCGTCCCCCGCTCACTGGCTACCACATTCCGTATCGTCATAAGTCTTTGATGACGTTGGTGATCCCGACTGGATTCGAACCAGTGACCCTCAGATTAGGAATCTGATGCTCTATCCTGCTGAGCTACGGGACCCACGCGATGCAACATAGTCGAAGCTGAGGGTATTCGCCAAGCCCGCTGGCGGCGATGACCGGGAGTGGCGTTAGCGTACGTTCGCATCGCTTTGGGCGAGCAGCAGGGCGGCCCCGCCGCGGAGCGACACCGTGATCGGGCCGAGCGCCTCGTTCGACTGGGTGAGAATCGAGTGGAAGGGCAGGTCGACGGCCTCAAGCGGCCATTTCGCCCCCGTGATGGTCAATCCCGAGACGTCCGAGAATTTCAGGATCGAGAACTGCGCGCCGGGAACCAGATCGAAGCATCGCCGGTCCGGGCCGAGAGGCCACGCGCGTTCGATGCCGTCGAAGAGCTCCACCTCGATGCCGCGGGCTGCATAGCGCAGCGCCAGGATCAGATGGGCAAAGGCGTGATCACTGCGCGGCCCGCCGAGGGCGCCCACGAGAAGCAGCCGGCTTGCGCCGCGTGCCAGTGCCGCCTCGATGGCGATCTCGCCATCGGTCATCGCCTTGTCGCGGGGGTAGGGTTCGCGCGGCAGGCTGGTCATCTCGATCGCTGGCCGCGGCGGGCTGGAATCGAAATCGCCCACCCAGAGTTCCGGCGTCACGCCCAACGCCGCGGCGTGGCGTACGCCGTCATCAGCCGCGATCACCCGCGTGCCGGCGATCGCGATTGCAAGATCGGGGGTCGGGGCGACATGGCCGGCAAGGAGAACGGAAAAGCGCGACATCGTCGCTCGCCTATAGCATTGCCCGGAAAAGGCCAATTGCCAGCTGTGAGGCTACCGGACGAAGACGGACGTGGTCGGCAGTCCAGCAGAAGTGGCGCCGTCCCACGCCACGCCGCCAAACTCGGGACAGGACTGGGAGCGAGGTTTGCGTCCATAGGACTAGTAAAGCCAAGAAAAGCCGGCGCCCTTGCCTGCGGTCGGTGTGCCCTCTAAGTCTGGAATTGCTCACACGGGGTGCCTTCGGGCTGAGAGGCGCAGGCCGACCCGACGAACCTGATCCGGATCATGCCGGCGTAGGGATGCGAGCGTCGGTGGGTGCCACGCGGACGCTTTCGTTTCGAAGGCCGCCGCACCGAAAGGCACCGCAATGGCCAGACTTTCCGATCAATTTGCGCTTGCAGCCTGGGGGCTCATCGCCTGCACTGCCCTGCTTGCGGGGCCGAAGGTGGCGGACGCCCAAGTCGAAAAGCCGGTGCTCTCCGTCTACACCTATGAGAGCTTCACGCCCGAATGGGGTCCGGGACCGAAGATCGAAGCCGGCTTCGAGGCGGTGTGTAATTGCGACCTGCGATTTGTCGGCCTCGAGGACGGCGTTGCGATCCTCAACCGGTTGAAGCTGGAAGGACCGTCGACCGAGGCCGATGTCGTCCTGGGGCTGACCACCGATCTCATTCCCGAGGCCAAGGCGACGGGCCTGTTCTCGCCCAGCGGCGTCGACCTGTCGGCGCTGGATGTCCCGACCGGCTTTTCGGACGAGGTCTTCGTCCCCTACGACTATTCGTATCTGGCCTTCGTCTACGATACGCAGGCGATCGCCGAGCCGCCGGCGAGCCTTGAGGATCTGGTCAATGGCGATCCGGAAATGAAGATCGCCATCGAGGATGCTCGCACCTCGACGCCGGGGCTCGGCTTGATGCTGTGGATGAAAAAGCTTTATGGCGACGAGGCGGCGGCGAAGTGGAAGCAGCTCTCGCGGCGGATCCTGACGGTGACGCCCGGCTGGAGCGAGGCCTATGGCCTGTTCACCAGCGGGGAGGTGCCGATGGTGCTGAGCTACACGACCTCGCCCGCTTATCACATGATCGAGGAGGGGACGGATCGGTACCAGGCCGCAAGCTTTGCGGAGGGGCAGTATCTGCAGATCGAGGTGGCTGCGATGCTGGAGAAGACCGACCATCCCGAACTCGCCACGCGCTTCCTGACCTTCATGCTGTCCGCCGACGTGCAGTCGCTGATCCCCACGACCAACTGGACGCTGCCCGTGCTGGACGGCGTCGAACTTCCGGAAGCCTTCGACCGGCTGGTTCAGGTCGATACGCCGCTGATGATCGATCCGCAAACCGTCGCGGCCAACCGCCGGGAGTGGACGCGGGAATGGCTCGAGGCCATCGGCCGCTGATGGTCGGGGCGGACGGCACCGCATGATGAGACGAACATGACCGGCGCTGCGGACCGTGCCTGGCGGATCGGCCTCGGCCTCGGAGCCGCCACGATCCTCGTCGGCTTTCTGGCTGGCGCCTTCTTCGTTCTTCTCGTAGCGACCGGTGCGGCGCCCGATTTTCGGACCTTGGCCGGTGATCGCTACCTACTCGGCGTCGTCCTGTTCACCTTGGAGCAGGCGGTGCTTTCCACGCTCCTGTCGGTGGCAGGTGCCATTCCGCTGGCGCTCGCGCTCCACCGCGCGCGGTTCCCCGGTCGCCGGGCGGTGCTTCGCCTTTTCCTGCTGCCGCAGGCGCTGCCCGTGCTCGTCGGCGCGCTCGCGATCCTGACGATCTGGGGCCGCAACGGCATCGTATCCGACGCCTTCGTGGCAGTCGGGCTCGCGCGGCTGGATATCTACGGCCTGTCCGGCATCCTGATCGCCCATGTCTTCTTCAACCTTCCCCTGGCTGCGCGTCTGATGGTAGCGGGCCTTGACCGCGTGCCGGCAGAAAGCTGGAAGCTGGCCGGGCAACTCTCGCTGAGCCCGCTCGCCACCTTCAAGGTGGTCGAATGGCCTGCCCTGCGCAGTGCTCTGCCGGCGGCGGCCAGCCTGATCTTCATGCTCTGCGTGACCAGCTTCACCTTGGTCCTCGTACTGGGCGGCGGACCCGGTGCGACGACGCTGGAAGTCGCGATCTACCAGTCGCTGCGCTACGATTTCGATCCCGGTCGCGCGATCACCCTGTCACTGACGCAGATTGGCCTGACGGCGATCATCCTGTGGTTCGCGACCCGCCTCGGTGGCGATGTGGCCGCCGGCTTCGGCCTCGGCGGCCGGGCGCTGCGCTACGACCGCAGGAGCCGCGGCCGCGCAGTCTTCGATGCTGTGATCCTGTTTCTCGGCATTGCCTTCGTCCTGTCGCCCTTCATCGCGGTGGTGGTCCGCGGCCTGGAAGCGGATCTGGCGCGGCTCCTGGCCGATCCGGCAGTGCATCGCGCGACGCTGACCAGCCTCGTCATCGCCATCGCGGCGTCGCTTCTGGCCCTGGTCTTGTCGGTCGCCATCGTCCTGGCGATGGAAGCGTTGCGCGCTGGCCCGTGGGGGGCACGACAGGCGGGGGGCGAAACGCTGCGAAAGGGGATGGAGACGACAGCAAGCCTGGTGCTCGTCGTGCCACCCATTGTCGTGGGGGCGGGCTGGTTCCTGGCCCTCAGGCAGGTCACCGATGTCTTTGCCGCCGCACCCTATGTGGTGGTCGCCACCAACGCGGCGATGGCCGTGCCCTTCGTGGTGCGGATCGTCGGGCCGGCACTGTCAGCGGCGAACCGCGCGACTGGCCGGCTGGCTGACAGTCTCGGCCTTGCCGGCCTGTCGCGACTGCGTGTGGTGGACTGGCCGGTGCTGCGCGCACCGGTTGCCCTCGGCTTCGCCTTTGCCCTGGCGATCTCGCTCGGCGATCTCGGCGCCATCGCCCTGTTCGGCAGCCAAGATCTGGTGACATTGCCCTATCTTCTCCTGCAACGCATGGGCAGCTATCGCACCAGCGATGCCGCGGGGCTGGCGCTCCTCCTCGGTATCCTCTGCTTGTCGCTGATGGCGCTGGCCGAGCGCGGCCTTGCGCGAAGGAACCGGACATGAAGGACGCTCTTGTTTTCGACGATGTCCGCTTCGACCATGGCGACAGCGAGATGCGTTTCGACCTGGCAGTGAAAAGCGGCGAGTGGCTGGCGGTCATCGGTCCCAGTGGCGCCGGGAAGTCGACGTTGCTCGACCTTGCCGCCGGCTTCGCGGCGCCCTCGGCGGGTCATATCACCATAGCCGGGCGACCGATGGCCGGCGTTGCCCCCGCAGAACGGCCGCTCAGCATCGTCTTCCAGGACAACAACCTGTTCCCCCAACTCGACGTCTTCCGCAATGTGGCCCTGGGCATCGCACCGGATCTGCGGCTCACGGCGGCGGATCGACGCCGGGTCGAGGGGGCGCTGGCGGAAGTCGGGCTGGCGGGCTTCGGCAAGCGCCGCCCGAGCGAGATGTCGGGCGGCGAACGCCAGCGCGTAGCGCTGGCTCGCGTCTTCCTTCGCGACCGTCAATTGCTCCTCCTGGACGAACCCTTCGCTGCTCTGGGGCCCGCCCTTCGGCGCGAGATGCTGGCAATCCTGACGCAACTGCGGGCGGCCCGCACGCAGCCACCGGCGATCGTCATGGTCACGCACCATCCGGAGGACGCAGTCGGCCACGCCGATCGGACGGCGTTTCTCGAAGCGGGGGCAATCGTTGCGATCGGACCGACGCGTACGCTTCTGTCGGGAAGAGCCGATCCGCGCGTGGCCCGCTATCTCGGCACGCTCCCGCCGGAGCGATCGACCTAAACCGCAGCGCCTCGTTCGTCGCAAAGCCGTCGCGATCGACGCATTTCCGGCGGATTTACCCGATACCGAAAAGGCGAGGGGCAAGAGACAAAGCGGCGGCGCTTTTTCGGAATCTGTTGCTGTTCGATCCTAACTCGTGTGACAGCGGTTCGGGTAAGCGTTGGTTTGGAAGGCGAAGGGTTGGGGGCGACGATCGCAGCGATGGC
Organism: Aurantimonas sp. A2-1-M11; assembly: GCF_036549475.1. NCBI lineage: Bacteria > Pseudomonadati > Pseudomonadota > Alphaproteobacteria > Hyphomicrobiales > Aurantimonadaceae > Aurantimonas > Aurantimonas sp. A2-1-M11. Next base: position 59,507 of record NZ_JAZHLI010000015.1, read on the forward strand.
AATGAACTCCGGTCCTGATCGTGCGGGACGCCTTATGCGCAGCATGATCGGCGGTGCAGCGCTCGTCGCGATGCTGGCAGCCGGCGCCTGCACGTCGATCGAAGAGGGGCTGGACGGTCTTTCGCCTGCCAGCAGCAGCGTGCAGGCCGGCTATGCGGCGACGCGCCGTCCGATCACTTTTGAGAACGTCCAGCGCAGCGATCCGCAATCGGTGATTGGACGCTCCCAGCATCCCAAGATCCTGGCCGCCTATGGTGGTGCCTATTCCGATCCAAAGCTGGAGCGCACGCTGGCGACCATTGTCGGCAAGCTGGCGGCGGAAACCGACGATCCGAACCGCGCCTATCGCATCACCATACTGAATTCGCCCAACGTCAACGCCTTCGCGCTGCCGGGCGGCTACGTTTACATCACCCGCGGCCTCGTGGCGCTGGCCAACGATTCGGCCGAGGTCGCAGCGGTCATCGGCCACGAGATGGCGCATATCACCGCCAACCACGGCATCGAACGCCAGCAGCGCGAGCAGGCCGCCGAGATCGCCAGTCGCGTTGTCAGCGAAGTCCTGGCCAGCGAACCGGCCGGCCAGGTGGCGCTCGCCCGCGGCAAGCTGAGCCTTGCGCAGTTCTCGCGTCAGCAGGAACTGCAGGCCGACGTCCTGGGCATTCGTCACATCGCCAAGGCTGGCTTCGATCCCTTCGCCGCAGCGCGGTTCCTCAAGGCGATGGATTCCTACGCCAAGATTCGCACCGCCTTCCAGGCCGGCGATCCGGAACTCGACTTCCTCGCCTCGCACCCCTCGGCGCCGCAGCGGATCGATCTCGCCAACCGGCATGCGCGCGAATATGGCCAGCCAGGGACTGGCACGACCGATCGCGATCGCTACCTGGCGGGCATCGACGGCATGCTGTTCGGCGATTCGGCAGTCGAGGGCTATGTCCGTGAGCAGCGTTTCTATCATCCAGGCCTCGGCATCACCTTTGAGGTGCCGAAAGGGTTCGTCATCGACAACACCGCCGAAGCGGTTCTGGCCAGCGGTCCGAACGACACCGCGATTCGTTTCGATGGTGTCGCACTGCCCAAGACAACCGGTCTCGTCGATTACGTCAGTAGCGGCTGGATCGGAGGCCTCGATCCGTCGAGCATCCGGGCATTCAAGATCGGCAATCTCGACGCAGTTTCGGCCCGGGCCGAGGGCGGGGAATATGTCTTCGACGTGACCGTCGTGCGCGTCGGCGGGCAGGTCTATCGCTTTCTGACGGCCGTGCAGGCCCGTTCGGCCGGGACGGCGGCCGGTATTGCAGGGAAGGTCGCGGGATCGTTCCGGCTACTGGGCACCGCCGAGAAGGAAAGCCTAAAGCCGCTGCGCATCCGGATTGTCACCGCTTCGCCCAATGATACGACGGCCTCGCTCGCCGGCCGGATGGTCGGTGTCGACGGCAAGACGGCAATGTTCCGGCTACTCAACGACCTGGGTGCCAGCGACACCGTGAACGCGGGTGAGCGCTACAAAATCGTCGCCGAGTGACCTTCGCCTGCTCGCCGGGGTGCGGCGATAATAGCGGACCGAAACGAAAGAGGGCTCCCGACCGGGAGCCCTCTTTCGTCAACCTGTCGTCTTGCGATCAACTTACATAGGCACTGCGGTCGGCATTGGTCTCGAGTAGCGCGGCCCGCAGTTTCTCCAGCGCCCGGGTCTCGATCTGGCGCACACGCTCCTTGGAAATGCCGAGCTTGGTGCCCAGCGCTTCCAGCGTCGCGCCGTCGTCCTGAAGCCGACGCTCGCGAATGATCTTCAACTCCCGTTCCGAGAGCACGTCGAGGGCGCTATGCAGCCAGGTCACGCGGCGCTCGTCGTCGATCGACACCGACACCATCTCGTCGGGGAGGGGGGAGTTCGACACGAGGAAATCCTGGCGGTCGGCACTGCCGGACTCGTCTTCCATCAACGGTGCGTTGAGCGAGGAATCGGGACCTGAAAGGCGGGAGTCCATCAGTGCCACATCGCCTTCCGACACTTTCAGTGCGGTCGCTATTTCCTTGTACATCGCACTACCGGTAACGCCGCCATCGGCGCCTTGGCTCAGCCGTGCCCGCAGGCGACGCAGGTTGAAGAAGAGCGCCTTCTGGGCGGAGGAGGTACCGCCGCGAACGATCGACCAGTTCCGCAGGATATAATCCTGAATCGAGGCACGGATCCACCAGGTCGCGTAGGTCGAAAAGCGGACTTCTCGTTCGGGTTCGAACCGGGCCGCGGCTTCCAGAAGCCCGACATGGCCTTCTTGGATAAGGTCGTTCATCGCCAAACCGAAATGGCGGAACTTGGCCGCCATGGATATGACGAGCCGCATATGGGCGGAGGTGATTTTGTGAAGGGCTTCCTGGTCGCGCTTTTCCTTCCAGCGCACCGCCAGTTCGTACTCTTCCTCGCGCTGCAGGTAAGGGGCAGACATGGCCGCACGGATCAACGTACGGCGAGCGGACTGTGACTTCATCGGTTACCCTCCGGTCAAGCTTATGAGGCGCCGTGGCCTACCGAGCGAGGCTGCTTGCGGGTTCACGCGTCGGTGCTGACAAAACACCGTGACGGCGCAAACGTTCCCGGAGGGGAAAACTTTTTTGGCCTAGGTAGTGGGGTTGCGGGGTTCGGCAAGGGAAGCGAGTGGCTTCAGGCAGATGACACTGCTTCACCGGGGCGCATTCGCCGTCTCCACATCGGCAGCCTACGCTAGCCCCTGCCGACGGGCAACCACAAGAAAGGCCGGCTCACCTCGTGGTGGCCGGCCCAATCCCATCTGCAGGCGGTGGTCAGTTGTGTGGACTGCCTTAGGCAGCCTTTTCCTGCTCGGAGGTTTCGCCGGTTGTGGCAGCAGGCACGTCGGTCTCGCCCTCGGCTTCTTCCTCGCCCTTGGCACCGCGCTTCGGGCCTTTGTTGAGGTTCAGCTCGATCAGTTGCACGGCTTCGGTCTCGGAGACCTCGTTGACTGCGGCAAGCTCGCGAGCCATGCGACCGAGCGCAGCTTCGTAAAGTTGCCGTTCGGAATAGGACTGCTCGGGCTGGCTGTCGGCCCTGTAGAGATCCCGGACGACCTCGGCGATCTGGATCAGGTCGCCGGAATTGATCTTGGCGTCGTATTCCTGTGCACGGCGGCTCCACATGGTCTTTTTCACGCGAGCGCGGCCCTGCACGACTTTCAGCGAGCGCTCGACGAAATCCGTTTCAGAGAGTTTGCGCATGCCGACGGCGTCGGCCTTGGCGACCGGTACCTTCAAGCGCATCTTGTCTTTCTCGAAGTCGATGACGAAGAGCTCGAGCTTCATGCCCGCTACTTCCTGCTCCTCGATGGCAACGATCTGGCCGACGCCATGAGCCGGATAGACAATGCTCTCTCCGGTTTTGAATCCCTGGCGGTTGGAAGCCTTCTTCTGACTGCTCATACGCTTTTTTAAACTCCCTGTTGTGCCTGGCCGCGGCAGCCGCTAGACACGGGTGGCGGCGCAGGCGCCGCCGTTTGCTTGGGGCCCGGCGGTACTTGCCGGACCGCAGTCGATCGGTGTAATCGCCTCCCGTGTTCCCGCATGAGCACCGCATGGACCGAAGAGGGTCGCAGGCGGTTGATCATTCAACTCGGTAGGGGAAGCATCCTTTTCGGACAGGCCCGAGAGCGCTGGACGGCGTCAAGAGCTGGCCATCAGGCCGACTGTGTGACGACAGTACACCAATCAGACGAAAAATTCAAGGTTTTGCCGTTTGGTTGGCTGTTCACCGCGGCGCAGCATCGGCGTGCCACGAATCGTGGACCTGCTTGATGCGCCGCGTCACCCATGCCTCCCGGTGGCGGATCGTTCAAAGGCGCAATCAGCGCGGACCGGGTCCGCCAGCTGACATCGTCACCGGTACGCGGAAGTGCAGATAATTCGTATCGAATTCGCCGACGCGCGCCAGGGCCGGCCAGTCCTTGATCGTCATGCGCGAGCGTTCCCGATCGATCAGGTTTTCGGCCTTCAGTTCCTGCAAGACCCGATTGACCGTCACGACCGTCAGCCCGAGCGCATCGGCCAGTTCATGCTGGGTGAGCGGGAGGTGGTAGACGAGATCCGGCGCGAGTTGCACTGCGCGTAGCCGGACCGCGAGTTCGCAAAGAAGATGCGCCGTGCGACTCTTGCCGGACAGGCGGCCGAGCCCCACGATCCATTCGCGGAAGATCGCACCATCGATCAGTGTCTCCAGCCACAGTGCAGCGGCGACATTGGGCCGCTCACGACACAGACTCCAGACGGCTTCATGGGGAACGAAACCGACTCGCGAGGGTGTCATCGCCGCGAAGCTGTGGTCCATGTAGTGGATGTGCAGGCTGTGCAGGTCCGGAATGTCGCCAGGAACATGAAACGCGATGATCTGCCGCCTGCCGTCGCGGATGTTGCGATAGCGACAGGTAAAGCCCTCGACCAGAATGCAGCAATGGGAGACCGTCTGGCCCTCGCTGACGATATCCTCGTCTGCCTGCACGTCGCGAATGATGACAGGCAGAGCCGAAAGCGCAGCCCGATCCTCGTCATCCAACTCCGCCACCTTGTCGAGACGAGTGATCAGCTTGCGATGGGCATCGTTGGTCAACGCGCAGCCTTCCTTTCAATCCCGCTACCGGAGACATCGTGAGCTTTCCAGCGACTGCTATCGTTCCGTGTCGCCATCTCACCCGCATGACAGGCGGATGCCGGGGCTGCAAGGCCGTTCTTGTTTGGGAAGCTGATTGCGGGATGCACTTGGAATGGTGCGCGACACATGTGCCACGGACCGGGAGAATCGCCACACCCTCACCGAAGATTAATCATTTCGAACAAGAACGGCGCGACAGTCGAACGAGTTCAATGATCCGATTGACCGGGTATCGTGGCCGATTTCGATCTCTTCTTCGTGCTCCTGAACGGGCTTGGCCTGATGGCGCTGATTGCCCTGGCCTTCGGCACGCTCGAGCGTCTGGTGCCTGACCACTCGTTGCGGCCATGGCTGCACGGGTCGGTCTTCGCGCTTGGCACGATTGCCGCGATGCTGTCTGCAGCGCCGCTCGCCGATGGTATCATCATCGACGTGCGCTGCGTGATCGTCGCACTGGCAGGAGCCTTCGTAGGTTGGCCGGCCGCTTTGCTAGCAGGGCTCGCGGGCGTGCTCTTCCGGATCTGGCTCGGGGGCGTCGGTGCGCCCATCGGTGTCACGACGGTCGTGTTTGCCGCCGGCGTGGGGCTGGTGTGGGGTTGGCTGTACCGGTCCGGCCAAACGGCGAAACGTCGTCATCTCATGCTGCTCGGCCTCGTCGTATCCGCCCATGTGGCGCTGTTCATCTTCTTGCCCGTGCCGGATCCTCTGACGTTAACGGCGCGCGTGATCCCCTATGTCGTACCGACCTATCTGGCCGGCGTCTTCGTGATGGGCTCGATGATGCAGCGAGAGGCGCGGATGATCCGACGCGAGCAGAGCCTGGAAGTGGACGCCTTTACCGATTCCCTCACCGGTCTCGCCAATCGCCGAGCCTATGACGCGCTGGTTGCCGACGAATTGGCCAAAGCTCGGCACGGCCCGGTGGGCGCCGCACTCCTCGTGGTCGATTTCGATTATTTCAAGCAGATCAACGACACTTATGGTCACGAAATCGGCGACGAGGCGTTGAAGGCTGTCGGGAAGATCATGAGGTCCTGCGTGCGGCACGGCGACTATGTCTGCCGCCACGGCGGTGAGGAATTTGCGGTGATCCTGCCGCAGACAGGGATCCCACAGGCGCGACGCGCAGCAGAGCGCATACGTCACGCCATCGAAACCGCCCCGCTGACTGCCCGGGATCGGCGCCTGTCCCTGACTGTGAGCATCGGCGTTGCCGCCACGCCCCAGCATGCCGACGACGCGGACACCCTCTATCGCTGCGCCGATGCAGCGCTCTACGAGGCCAAGAGCGAGGGCCGCGACCGTGTCGTGGTCTATGGCCGCAGGCAGTCAGGTTTGTCCGTGCTAGCGCTCGAACTGGCATCCCCGATCAAGGCGGAGAGCCTGGCGATTGCAGGCTGACATCTGCGTTCCGGGAAGGCGACAGAATCATCCCCGGGCGAGAGCCGCCTCGGCAAGGCGTTGCCAATAGCTTGCGCCATAGGCAATCGCGTCGTCAGCGAAATCGTAATTCGCGCTGTGCAGGCTGGCGCTGTCGCCGTTTCCGACGAAGACATAGGCGCCGGGGCGTTTCTCCAGCATGTAGGAGAAGTCCTCGCCGGCCATCAGCGGCGCGGCGGCTCTGTCCACAGCGTCGGCACCCACAATCTCGGCCGCGATTCCCGCGCAGAACTCTGCTTCTTCGGCGTCGTTGACCGTGATGGGGTAGTTGCGGTCGTAGTCGACCCGCACATTCGCGCCATGCGCCGCGGCCACCCCTGCGGCAATCTCGCGAATCCGCACTTCGGCCAGTTCGCGCAGTTCGTGCGACAGCGCGCGCACAGTTCCGGACACCATCGCTTCGTCCGGTATGACATTGTGGGCGAAGCCGGAATGGAACTGAGTCACCGAGACGACCAGCGACTGCAATGGATCGGCGTTACGCGCGACAATCGCCTGCAGTCCCTGAACAATGGCGGCGCCGACGATGATGGGATCGACCGTGCGATGGGGCAGGGCGGCATGGCCACCACGGCCGTCCACGGTGATGATGAATTCGTCGGTGGATGCCATGATCGGACCCCCTCGCATGCCGAACCGGCCGACAGGCATGCCCGGCAGGTTGTGCATGCCGTAGACGCGGCTGATCGGCAGCCGGTCGAACAAGCCGTCCTCGATCATCGCCTTCGCCCCGGCGCCGCCTTCCTCCGCTGGCTGGAAGATCAGGGCAACCGTGCCATCGAAGGCGCGCGTTTCGCACAGGCTGCGGCCGGCCGCGAGCAGCATCGCCGTATGCCCGTCATGACCGCAGGCATGCATCACCCCGGGCACTTGCGAGGCATATGCCACACCGGTCTCCTCGGTGATCGGCAACGCGTCCATGTCCGCCCGCAGACCGACCATCGCACCACCGGCGCCGCTTCGGCCGTGTACGAGGCCAACGACACCGGTCGTGCCCATGCCGGTAATCACCTCGTCGCAGCCGAAATCGCGCAGCTTGCCGGCGACGAAGGCCGCCGTCTCGTGTACGTCGTAAAGGAGTTCCGGCCGCTGGTGCATGTGCTGGCGCCAGCCGGCTATCTCCAGTTGCGCGTCCGCGATTCGGTTGTTGACAGGCATAGCGACTTTCCGACTCTCTAGTCCGGACCTACAAAGAAATGTGAGGTCGATGCGTCAATCCGGCGTTGCCATGCTTGGGTCACAGGCGGAGGCTACGCGCCCGCAGGCTGTATCGGATCGGCGACGAACGGCAGCCTGACCGCAATCAATGAAGGAATCCAGCGTGAAGACGCGCGCGTCCCGATCATTTCCGGCTTTTCCCCTTGTTTGCCTTTTGTCCCTCGCTCTCGCGGTGACGCCGTGGGGCGGCGGAATCGCGCTGGCCCAGACGGCAAAGGCCGAGACGACCGAAAAGTCCGAAACGGCAGCGGTCCAGCCGATGGCCTCGATCGTGGTAGATGTCGCGACGGGCAAAGTCTTGTCGCAAGAGCGTGCGTCCGAACGACGCTATCCCGCGTCTACGACGAAGCTGATGACCGCGTATCTGGTGCTGGCGGCCTTGCGCGATTCGAAGCTGGCGCTCGACTCGCCGGTCATCGTCACCCGCCGCTCTGCTGCCGAGCCACCCAGCAAGATGGGCTTCAAGCCGGGTTCGGTGATCCGGCTCGACCTCGCCATGCGGATGATGCTGGTGAAGTCGGCCAACGACGTTGCCTATGCTATCGGCGAGACGGTCGGCGGGTCGATGGAGTCATTCGTCGAGATGATGAACGACACGGCCGCGCGGCTTGGGATGGCAGATACGCGCTTCATCAACGCCAATGGGCTGCCGGGCGAGGGACAGTACTCCTCGGCCAGGGACCTCGCCATCCTCGGTCTCGCGATCCGCCGCGAGTTTCCGGCCTTTGCCGACTATTTCGGTACGGAGGCGATCTCCACCGGTTCGGCGATCATGAACAACGGCAACAAGCTGCTCGGCCGATTCGACGGTGCCGACGGCATGAAGACTGGTTATATCTGTGCGTCGGGATTCAACCTCGTGTCCTCCGCGACACGCGACGGACGCACGCTCGTGGCGGTGGTGCTTGGCGCAAACGGCACTATACCGCGCGAACGCTATTCCGCCGAGATACTGGAGGCGGGCTTTGCAACCGACCCTGCGACGGTGGACCTTCGGGTCGACGAACTACCGCGCGCATCCGGCGACCTCGTCGATATTTCCGAGTATATCTGTTCGCCTGAGGGCCGAACCGCGCGGGCCAACGAAAGGGTCGAGGAAAGCGGGCGGGACCAGACCTTCGGCTCACCCCACATGCACGATCTCGAGCGTTCGCCTGTCGTCTTCCGGGTGAGCCTCGGTGGCGCCGCCGGCAACGAGATCGCCGAGCCCGGCATCTCAGTCATTGCTGCCTATGGCATTCCGCTGCCGACGCCGCGCCCAGACTATACGCCGCCAACCAAAGCGGATGTCTCCAGCGAACCGGGCGGGCCTGTCCCGGAAGAACCGCAGGCCCCCGCCGCGACCAGCGAGGAAGCGGTCGACGGGGAGGAGGCCAAGGTCACCGCCGAAGGCGCGGGCGACAGTGCAGGCAATTCCGAAGCCACGGGCCCGGGGGTTGATCGTGACGGAAAGACCTCGCGCCTTTCCATCCGCCACGATGACGCGTTAGCACTGCGCGAGACGACGACGGCGCCGGTGCCGCGTGCGCTCGAACGGACGCCAAACTGACCCGCGCCGAGCTCAGGCTGACCGTTCTCACAGGGTTCCTCGGGGCCGGCAAGACGACGCTGCTCAACCGTCTTCTCGCCGAGCCGGCCGTGACGAACGCAGCCGTGGTGGTCAACGAATTCGGCGAGACCGGAATCGACCAGCTTCTCATTGAGACCGCGTCCAGCGATGGCGTGATCGAACTGTCCGACGGCTGCCTGTGCTGCAGCGTGCGCGGCGAACTGGTCGATACGCTGGTCGATCTGGCCAGGCGTCCGCGGCCCGAGGGCGAGCCGCCGCTGGAGCGGGTGATCGTCGAGACGACCGGGCTCGCAGATCCTGCGCCGATCCTCGCTTCGCTGATGGCCCAGCCTGCGCTTCTGGAGGCCTATGTGCTGGACGGCGTGGTCGCAGTTGTCGACCGTCTGGCCGGAAGCCGCAATCTTGTCGAACATGCCGAAGCCCGGCGGCAGGTGGCCGTCGCCGACCGCATCGTCGTGACCAAGGGTGATCTCGCCGACATGGCCACCCGCCCCGCGCTCGACGCTGCACTGGCCGGGCTCAACCCCCGCGCCCAAATCATCGATGCAGGGGACGGACGACTGCTGGCGGACCGCCTCCTGAATTGCGGCCTCTACGACCCGGCCACGGGAGCCATAAACGCCTGGCGCTGGCTTGGCCTTGCTGGCGAAACCGCCATTCCGTTTGAGGCACTGGAGACATGCGACGATGTGCATCCCAGCCATCACCATCATGGTGAAGGGTCCCATTCGCATGGCCGCATCCGCTCCTTCTCCCTTGTCGAAAGCAGGCCTATCGCCTGGGAAGCGGTCGAGGCGTTTCTCGATCTTCTGCGCATGACCCAAGGCGAACATATCCTGAGGATGAAGGCGATCGTCCATCTTCGCGAAACCCCCGATCGGCCTGTCGTGCTTCACGGCGTCCGCGAATACCAGCATCCGCCGGCGCGATTGTCAGCGTGGCCGAAGGGCACGGAACGCGAGACGCGAATCGTGCTGATTGGTGATGGGCTGCCGGAAACCTATGTCCGCGATCTTTTTGCTGCGTTCACCGGCGGTGCCCGTATCGACGCGCCCGATCGCGCGGCTCTCGAGGACAATCCTCTCGCGGTGCCAGGTCACAGCTTTTTGTGATCTTCAGGCTCACGCCCGCGCCTCAGTAAAATGAACGGCGGCTGCCGTGATGTCCTGCGATCTTCCGATTGCGGTGCGACGACCCTATCTGGTGGGCAGCGCCTGCTACCCCATTTCCGCATGTGAAGGTCCCCCATGAGCGAGTATGCGATGGATCCCCAGATCATCGTCGATTTCTGGCGTGATGCCGGCCCGAAGCGCTGGTTCGCCAAGGACGACGCGTTCGATGCCACGATCCGGCACCGCTTCGGCGATATCTACGAACAGGCGGCGGCGGGCGACCGCGACACCTGGATCGAAGAGCCGACCGGCGCGCTTGCTTTGGTCATCCTGCTCGATCAGTTCCCGCGCAACATCTTCCGCAATTCGCCGCGGGCATTCGCAACCGACGACAAGGCGTTGGCCATCGCCCGCATTGCGCTCGAGCGCCGCGACGATCGGATCGTCGGCGAGGATCTGAACGCCTTCCTCGCCATCCCGCTGATGCACTCCGAAGATCTGGCCGACCAGGAAGCCTGTGTTGCCTGGATGGAGAAGATCGGCGAACTGGCGAACCAGAAGGCTGCCGAGGAACACCGCGACATCATCGCCCGCTTCGGCCGCTTTCCGCATCGGAACGCCGTTCTGGGGCGTCAGTCGACAGCCGAGGAGAGGGAATTCCTCGAGTCGGGTGGGTTCTCAGGCTGAAACGGCCCGGTCCGTAACTTTTTAAAGTTCTCGGCGTATGCCTCGTTAAGCCCCTTCCCATAACCTGTAGCCGTCAACGAGATTTTCGTAATGGCGGGCGAAGCGGGACTGCTGAAAGTGACCGATGGTAGCCAAACCCTCAATGACTGAGATGTTCGGAGCCCTTCCGCCGGTAACTCCTGTCGTTCCGCTGTTCGAGGGTTCGCCCCCCGTCTTGCCGGAGATCGATCTGGCGGTACCGCAGGCCCGCATGTCCCGGCATCTGTCGATTTATGCACCGAATGCCGTTTTCGAACTGGTTGGCGAACTCGCACATTTGTCGCGGCGAGCGATCGAGCCGAACGTCTTCTTCGATCCGCAGTTTCTGGCGCCGGCCATGCCGCGGCTCGATGACCGAAAGGTCAGGCTTATGGTCGTGCGCGACGAAAAGGGCACCCGCAGCCGGCTGCGCCTGCTGATGCCGTTTTCCGTCGAGCGTTCCGCCTTCATAGGTGGCGTGTCGACCATTCGCGCCTGGACCCATCCCTTCGGGCCCCTCGGCACGCTGCCGGTCGATGGCGACGATCCGGACGAGACGCTGGCGAGCTTCCTATCGACCCTAACCCGGCCCGAGCTTGGCCTGCCCGACATGCTCGTCGTCCCGGATGTGCGCATCGACGGGCCGATGGCGACGACGCTGCTTGCCGTGGCGGGGAAGGGCGGACTCCCGACGACAGTCGTGAACACCACCTCCCGCGCGGCGCTGGTCAAGACCGGCGACGGCGCGATACCGACGTCGTTGTCCGGCCGCCGCCGGCGCGAACTCGCCCGCCAGGCTCGCCATCTGGCCGAGACTGGTCGTGTGTCGCTTCGCACGGCCCAAAGCCCTGATGACGTCCGGCTGGCGCTGGAGGATTTCTTCAGTCTGGAAGCCAGTGGTTGGAAAGGCCGTCAGCGCACCGCACTGATCATCGACCGCTACCGCTCCGCTTTCGCCCGCGAGGCGATCAATGCTCTGGCACAGGACGGCCGGGTCCGCATCTATACCCTGCATGCCGGGAGCCGCCCGGTGGCCAGCCTCGTCGTGCTCGTCGATCGCGGCGAAGCCTATGCCTGGAAGACCGCCTATGACGAGACCTTCGCCGCGGTGTCACCGGGGCAGCAGCTCGTCGCCGCAGCGACCAGCGCGATGCTGGGCGATCCCGCGGTCGAGAGGGCCGATTCCTGCACGGTGCCCGACCATTTCGTCATGAACCGGTTCTGGCCCGACCGGATCGCGGTGGGAACGCTCGTCATCGGCCTGACGTCCGACAGCGGTAACCGAGTCGAGAAGGTCGCCCGCGGGCTGGCTTCCATGCGTCGCTCGCGCAATCTCGTCCGCCTCACGCGTCAGCGTCTGCAGGGCATGCTCGCCGTCCGCTAGGCGGGTAGCGGAGCATTCTCCGTGGCGGCTTCCGCCGCCTCGCGCGCCGCTCTGTCGCGGAACTCACGGCGGACGATCTTGCCGCTGGTCGTCAGCGTCATCCCATCCACAAAGGCGACCTCGCGGGGATATTCGTGGGCCGACAGGCGCTCGCGCACGAAAAGCTGGATGTCCCGCGCCAGGTCCGCGCTAGGCGTATGGCCTTCGGTGAGAACGAGATAGGCCTTGACGATCTCGGTGCGCAACGGGTCCGGTTTGCCGATTACCGCGGCCATGTGGACTGCCGGATGGGCGAGGAGGCAGTTCTCGACTTCGCCCGGTCCTATCCGGTAGCCGGCTGACGTGATGATGTCGTCGTCGCGCCCGACGAAGCGAATATAGCCATCGTCGTCCATCTGGCCCTGGTCGCCGGTCATCAGCCACGCGCCGATGTACTTGTCGCGCGTGGCCTCCGGATCCTGCCAGTAGCGGAGGAACATCACCGGGTCGGGCGCCGCCACGGCGATCGTTCCGGTCTCACCGCGCGGAACCTTGCCGCCGTCTGTGTCCAGGATCGCGACATTGTGGCCGGGCACCGGCTTGCCGATCGCGCCGGCGCGCGAAACGCCTAGGGCGGCCGACGATCCCAGCACCATGTTGCACTCGGTCTGGCCGTAGAATTCGTTCACTGTGACGCCAAGCGTGTCTCGGGCCCAGGCGAAGGTGTCGGCAGGCAGCGCCTCCCCGGCAGAACCGATGGTGCGCAGGTCGAGCCCGGCGATCGCCTCCGGCGTCGCTGCGCCCTTCATCATTCTGAGCGCGGTCGCCGGCAGGAAGGCGTTTCGCACCGTTTGACGGGCCATCAGCGCGAAGGCTGCGGCGGCATCGAACCGGTCGCGCGAATAGACCACCGGGACGCCGAGGAGCAGAGAGGGCAGGAGCGCGTTGAGAAGGCCGCCGGCCCAGGCCCAGTCCGCTGGCGTCCAAATCCGGTCGCCGTCCTGGGGCATTCCTTCATGGTGGAAGCGCATTCCGGGCAAATGGCCGAGCAGCACCCGGTGGCCGTGCAGGGCGCCCTTGGGAGGGCCGGTCGTGCCGGAGGTGAAGATGATCATCGCCGGGTCGTCGGGTGTGGTCGGCGCAACCGGCGACGCATCCGGCGCCAAGCGTTCCAGTTCGGCCAACTCAAGCATGTCGGCGCGACCGGCTCCTACAGTGACGATTTCGGCGAGGTCCGGCAACGGCCCGGTGATTGCCGCATGGACCGGCAGTCCGCTCGCATCGATTACCGCAAGCCTTGCGCCCGATGCACGCAGGCGTAATTCCAGCGCTTCCGGTCCGAAGCGCAAGGCCAGTGGCACGGCGATGGCGCCGAGCCGGTACACTGCCAGATGCACAATCGCCGCTTCGAAGCTCTGCGGCAGTACGATCGCCACCCGGTCGCCCCGCCCGATGCCGCGCGCCGCAAAGGCGGCAGCCAGCCGGGCGGAGCGTTGCGCCAGTTCGCCGTAGCTGAGCGAAACCGCTGGCTCGCTGCCGCGATCCTCGATCAGGCAGATGCGGTCCGGATCGACTCGCGCCCAGACATCCGCGCAGGCTTCGGCGATGTTGAATCTTGCCGGCAGGTTCCATCGGAACCCGGCGCGCAGCGTCTCGTAGGTGGGAGATATGATGGTCATGTCGTTCCGAAACGGTGCCGGAACATTGGTGCCCCTGGCCGGAATCGAACCAGCACTCCTTGCGGAACGCGATTTTGAGTCGCGCGCGTCTACCAATTCCGCCACAGGGGCGAACGGTTCAGTTCCGTTCGTTGGCGGACTATAGACGGCGCGCACATTGGGTCAATGGCGGATGCAACAGCTTTTCATCTCTCCGTTGCGTTCGCCCGCCGATCGTCCTAATGCGGGCGGATCGGGCTCGCCCGTCTCGCTTCCACGGACATTCGCCATGCTCCACCGCCTCTACGACTGGGTCATGTCGCTTGCCGCCACCCGCCACGCGGAACGCGGTCTCGCTGCGGTCTCCTTCATCGAGAGCTCCGTCTTCCCGATCCCCCCCGACGCGATGCTGATCCCGATGGTGATCGCGCGGCCGCGCAGCTGGTTCCGGATCGGAATGATCTGCACGGTCGCCTCCGTCCTCGGGGCGTTTCTCGGCTATGCGATCGGCGCATTGTTCTTCGACCTGATCGGCCGGCCAGTTTTGGAGATCTACGGCAAGGCCGATGCCTTCGCCGAACTCAGCGCCCGCTACAATGCTTGGGGCGGCTGGGCCGTGCTCTTCGCTGCGCTGACGCCGTTTCCCTACAAGGTGTTGACCATCTTTTCCGGCGTCACCGGGCTGAACCTCGTGACCTTCACCCTGGTCTCGATTGTCGGTCGCGGCATCCGCTTCTTCCTGGTTGCGTGGCTGCTGCAGCGCTTCGGCGCGCCGATCCAGGGCTTCATCGAGAAGAATCTCGGGTTGCTCTTCACCCTCTTTATGGTCCTGCTGATCGGCGGCTTCGTCGCCGTTCGCTATGTGATGTAACGGATGATGGCATGGCATTGACTGACCGCTTCCTGCGCCCGACCGGCTTTCGCCAGACCCTCGCCTCCGGTTTCATTCTCGCCGGCACGACGATCACCGTGGGAACGGCACTGCTCTTCCAGCATGTCGGCGGCTACATTCCCTGTGCACTCTGTTTGCAACAGCGCATTCCCTACTATGTCGCTATCCCGCTGGCGCTGATCGCCTTCGTGGCAGCCGCAGGGCGGGCGCCGGCCCTCCTGACGCGGCTGCTGCTTCTGGCGATCGGGCTGATCATGCTGGTTTCGCTGTATCTCGGAATCTTTCATGCCGGGGTCGAATGGGGCTACTGGCCCGGCCCGACGGACTGCGCTCAGGTCGGAGGCGGCGATCTGGGAAGCGGCGACCTCCTTTCGGCGATCGATGCCATCCGGCCGCCCTCCTGCGACGAGGCGGCTGGCCGCTTCCTGGGCCTTTCCTTTGCGGGCTGGAACGCCCTCGCCTCGGCTCTGTTCGCCGCCATCGGCCTGCGCAGTGCGGTCGCCAAGGCCGACCGCTTCGCCTGAAACGGCCCCGGGCAAACCGGGGCGGCACTCCCGTGAAGACCGAGCATGTCGACGCTGTTCCTGACCCTCTGGCCGCTCTTCGCGCTGATCCTCGCCGGCCTCGGCTTCCGCCGATCCGGCTTTCCAGGAGAGGGGTTCTGGCCGGCCGCCGAAAAGCTCAACTATTTCGTGCTGTTTCCGGCGTTGCTGTTTTCCAGCCTCGCCAATGCGCCGGTGGCAGACCCGTCGATCCTGAAGCTCGCAGGGGCAATCTTCTCGGTGCTGGCCGCGGCGTCGCTCATGCTCCTGGCGCTGCGCCGGCTCTTTGCCTGGCCGGCGGCGCGCTACGGCCCGATCGTCCAGGGCATCACCAGATTCAACACCTATCTCGGCCTTGCCCTGGTAGCGGGCATCTTTGGTCCGGATGGGCTGGCCCGGGCAGCGGTTATCCTGGCCGTGATGGTGCCGACCGTGAACGTTCTCTCGGTGATAGCGCTCACATCCGAGCGCCATACCAGCGCACGCGAACTGGTGATGCCGGTGCTGCGCAATCCTTTGATCCTTGCCTGTCTTGCGGGCGCGATCGTCGCCTTCTTCGGCCTTGGGCTGCCCTTTGGGATCGACCGTCTGCTCGGTCTACTAGCCGCCGCCAGCCTGCCGCTGGGCCTCCTGTGCGTGGGGGCGGCGCTGAAGCTGAAGGCGGCACGGGCCGAGACCGGGATCCTCGCCGCCAACAGCGCGGCGCGACTGATCGCCATGCCGCTTCTCGCCTACGCGATCGCCGGGCTCCTGGCGCTGCCGCCGCTCGATGGGACGTTGCTGGTAATCTTCTTCGCTCTACCGACGGCGCCAACCGCCTATGTGCTGACAACGCAGCTGAAGGGCGATGCGACGCTGATGGCCGGACTTGTCACGTTGCAAACGCTGCTAGCCGCGGCCAGCCTGCCTCTCGTCCTGGCAGTTCTCATCTGATCGGACCGGCGGTCGCCATCGCCGCCGCTGCGGCATAGCCGCCTGCCGCGCCGTCGACGAAATGAACATGGTCGCTACGACTGGCCGACGGAACGAAGCAAGTCATCAGCGCTGCCGCCTGGCGATGGCTGCCGGTTCGCGCAAGACCTGCCGCGCGGGCCTCTGCGAGCCGCGCCTCGATCCGGCTGGCAACGGCCTCGGTGCAATCAAGGGTCATGCGTAGCCCGTCGTCGAACTTGCGGAAATCGCTGTTGCGGGCGAGTTCCGAGCGATAGCGAACTGGGTCGAAGGCGCCGACTCGCGTGCCGGTCACGAACGTCAGGTGCGACAGCAGGGTGCGGACCGCGACGGAAATGCGCGAGGCCCAGAGCGGCAGGCCGGTCATCGCTTTGCGCACTTCCGCTTCGATCGGCAGCCCGGCCGGGGGCCAATGCAACTCCGGCCCTTCCGGCGGCACCGGATTGCCATCGTGATCGCCTTCGACGCCGAGTTCGAGAATGTCGTGCGCCAGTTTCGCGAAGGAGTCGGGGCAAGCACCGGGCGCGGGCAGGAGCACGACCGACAGGATCAGGCCTCTGCGCGCCGGGATTTCGGAGAAGCGGCAGGACAGGCCGGCGAGATCCGGTCGGGCGGTCTCGCCGTCCTGCGCCGTGACATGAAATTCGCCGGCCTTCATCCGCTGCTCGGCCCAGGCAAGCCCGCCGCCGGCGAACATTGCATAGGAAACGTTCGGGGACGGGGCGAATCGGGCGACCCGCACGTCGTGGCCGTTCTCGCGGATCGTTGCGACCGGTACCATCGCCACGCGCAGCGACAGACCGAATGCGGTTTGCGCCCACCCCGCGACGGCAGCGAGCGCGGCGCGTCCGGTGTCCGCCTCGTGCGCGGGCAGGGCAAAACCAGCGCCGTCGCCGCCGAAGACGAAGGGAAATTCGCGGCCGCCAAGTCCGTTGGCGACCGCTGCAATCACAGCGGCGGCGACGGTGTTCACCCGCTTGTAGCCGCCCGCCGTGACTGCGTCGGTCGAACGGACGATATCGGCGACGCCGACGACCCAATCGTCAGGAAGTGGATGATAGGTACCGGCATCGCCGAGACCGATGATGCTGCCGGAGACGGGAAGCGCTTCGTAGAACTCCAGGCCGATGGAAGGCGCGCTACTGGAGTCGTCCGGGCTCGTCGCGTCCATCCCATATCCTTGCCGGCCATGGGGGCGGTTGGTGTCGCCCTCCGGCCGTCATGTAGAGCCCGGCTGCCGACCTCGTCCACGACTCACGGTGCACAACCGCGTGACGGTACGCCAGCGAATGATCACAGCCGGAAGAATATCGGGTCTGCGCAACGGCGCATTGCGAAGGTTGCGGTCCGGCCTATTCGGGATCGAGCTCGGAATCCCAGTAGAGATAGTCGAGCCAGCTTTCATGCAGGAAGTTGGGTGGGAATAGCCGGCCATTGTTGTGCAGATCGTGCACGCTCGGCTGGAACGGCGTCTGGTGCGGGAACATCTTGGCGGCCTTGGGCATCAGGCCGCCCTTCTTGAGATTGCAGGGCGAGCAGGCCGCCACGACGTTCTCCCAGGTCGTCAGGCCACCCCGAGACCGCGGAATGACGTGGTCGAAGGTAAGTTCGTGGGGCGAGCCGCAATACTGGCACTGGAAGCGGTCGCGCAGGAAGACGTTGAAGCGGGTGAAAGCCGGGAAGCGCGCCGGCTTGATGTAGGTCTTGAGGCAAACGACCGAGGGCAGGCGCATCGAGAAGGTCGGGCTGTGCACGGCGCGATCGTATTCCGCCAGGATGGTCACCCGGTCGAGAAACACCGCCTTGACCGCGTCCTGCCAGGACCAGAGAGACAGAGGGTAGTAGCTGAGCGGCCGAAAATCGGCGTTCAGAACGAGCGTCGGGGATAAGTCCTGAGTAACAGCGATCGTCACAGGTAGTCTTCCTACCTCCCATCGAGCCAAAACCAAGCTTGCAAGGAGTATCGTGCGCCATCGTGTCGGGTTTGTGAAGCCTCGTCCCGCAGCGGCTGGCGCGCTGTGCGAACCCGCATTGCAGCCCTTGTCCGGCGGCGCGGACAGAAGATCTGTGGATAAATGCCGCAGCGCGTTACGTCATGCCGCAGGCGCTGCCTCGCGCCGCGTGATGGCCGCGTAATACGCCCAGAACAGGCGGGCGGCGACCGAGCGGTGTGGCGCCCAGGCCAAAGCGAGGCTGGCGGCCTGCCGCGCGCTGGGGCGTGCGTCATGGTGGAAGGCGTGGGCAAGTGCCACCCGCAGCGCTAGGTCGCCGGAGGGGAAGACGTCGGGATGGCCGGCGCAGAACAGCAGATAGCATTCGGCGGTCCATGGGCCGACTCCGCTGACGCCTACCAACTCGGCGAGGGCCGTATCGACCGGCGCCACTTCCACTCGGGCAAGATCGAGATCGCCCCGATCCACCGCCTTGGCGACGGCACGGACCGTGCGCTGTTTGGGGCGTGACAGACCGGCTCGGCGATAGACCGCGTCGTCGGCCGAGAGGAAGGCCTGCGGGTCGGCGATGTCGAATTCGGCCTCCAGCCGGGCGAAGATCGCGGCGGCACTGGCACGGGACACCTGCTGGGCGACGATGATGCGGGCAAGGCCGGGCAGGCCGCCGGGATCGCGGCGCAGCGGCAACGGGCCTGCGGTCGCGGCGACGGCTTCGAGCCGCGGATCGATGCGCACCAGCGCCGATAGCCCCGCCGCTATGTCCGCCTCGGTGCGGATGATCCCTGCCTTGTCCGGCGAACCATGCGGCCGCATCTTCTCGTCTGTCCGTCATCGTCCTTGCCAAAAGCGACCGTAGAAGTCGCGCCAAACGAGGGGAAGCCGATTCGATGCACACTGAGCCAGCCTTCCGCTTCGCCCCCAGCCCCAATGGCGAACTTCATCTGGGCCATGCCTATTCCGTGCTGGTCAATCGGGGGATGGCGCGGGAGGCGGGGGGGAGGTTCCTCCTGCGGATCGAGGACATCGACCAGGCGCGGTGCACGCGCGAGTACGAACGGCAAATCGCGGAGGACCTGATCTTCCTCGGCGTCGACTGGGACGCGGCACCGCGGCGCCAGTCCGAGCATTTCGCCGACTATGCCGCCGCGCTGGAAGCGCTCTGCGACGCCGAGCTGATCTATCCGGGCTTCATGTCGCGGGGGGAAATACGGACTTTTGCCCATCGCTACGAGGCGGACGAGGGCGAGGCCTGGCCGCGCGACCCGGACGGGGCGCCGCTCTATCCGGCGCTCGACCGCGACCTGTCGAGCCGGCGGCGCGAACAGAAGATGCGCGACGGCGAGCGCTTCGCTTGGCGGCTGAACACGGCGAAGGCCGTCGCGAGCCTCGGCACGCTGACCTTCGAGGAAACCGGCCTGGCCGCGGACGAGGGCGGCGGCGAGGTCGTGGCGCGGCCGCTGGAATGGGGCGACGTAGTGCTCGGGCGCATGGAGACGCCGACCAGCTACCATCTGTCGGTGGTGGTCGACGACGCCCTGCAGGGCATCACCCATGTGGTGCGCGGCCGCGACCTGTTTCCCGCGACCAGCATCCACCGCCTGCTGCAGGCGCTGCTCGGCCTTCCGGTGCCGCGCTATCATCACCACGAGCTGATCCTGGGACCGGACGGGCGCAAGCTGTCCAAGAGCGCCGGCGACACCGCGATCCGGGCGCTGCGCGAGGCGGGCCTGGGCGCCGAGGACATCCGCCGGATGGTCGGCCTGCCGCAGGGACCGGCCGCCCGGAGCGTCAGCCGAGGATCGTCAGCCAGACGCTGAGGCTGACCGCCGACAGCACCGTCGAGACGAAGATCGTCGACGAGGCGAGCTTTTCGCCCGAGCGGAAGTGGACCGCGAAGAGATAGGCGTTGACGCCGGCGGGCGCGGCGGCGGTGAGGACGGCGCCCTTCAGCCAGAGCGGCGGCAGGCCGAACTGGCTGGCGAGGGCGTAGACGATGGCCGGCATGACAAGGAGCGACAGCGTCGCCACGACAAAGGACGAGACCAGTTCGCCGCGCAGCCCGTAGCGGGTCAGCGACATGCCGAGCGAGAACAGCGCCAGCGGGCCGGCGGTGCTGCCGAGAAGGCCGGTGACCTCGTCAATATGGGCTTCCAGCTGCAGGCCGGTACCGCGCCAGGCCAGACCCGCCAGGATGCCGATGACGATGGCGTTGGTCGCCAGGTTGCGCAGCACCCGCCGCATGGTCGCCGCGAGCGACACCGCCACCGGCGGCGCGCCGTCGGTCTCGCGTGCGTCCAGCATGGCGGCGCGCTCGATGACCAGGGTCGAGACGATCATCATCACCGGCAGATGGATCGACACGATGACCAGCAGCGGTTCCAGCCCGGCGTCGCCATAGGCGCGCTGCAGGGTCGGGATCGCGATGAAGATTGTGTTGGCAAAGCTCGCCGCGATGCCGGCGATGGCGCCGGTGCGCCGGTCGGCATCCGAGAGCGCGCGCACCAGCAGGGTGCCGGCGGTCCAGACGATCGCGACGGCGCCGAAATAGGCCGCCCAGAGCGCCAGCGGGTTGACGTCGCCGAACTGCGCGGTGGCCAGCGTGCGGAACAGCAGCACCGGCACCGCCACCACGAACACGAAGCGGGCCAGCGCCTCGCCGGTCGCCTCCGACAGAAGCCTGGCTTTGGCAAAGACGAAGCCGATGACGATCAGGCTGAAGATCGGCACGATGACATTGAAGATCGTTTGCATGGGCCACCGGCGCGCGTTCGGCCCGCGATAGCGGCAAGGGCGGCCGAGCGCAAATTCCGGCAACCGGATTTCGGCGCCGCGCCGCGCCCGCCGCCCGGTCTCGCCCGGCCGCGCGAGACCGGGCGGCCTTTCGGTGCGGCCGTGCCCCTGCTATCGAGTGGCGCCGCATTTCTGCTCCGGCCCGGCCCCACCGCCCGGGAGCGCCCATCCGTCGAAAAGGCCGACCCGCCCGTGCAGAGGCTGCTTCCCTTCTTTCCGGCCGTCTTCGTCCTTCTGTGGTCGACCGGCTTCATCGGCGCGCGCTACGCGATGCCCCATGCCGAGCCCTTCACCTTCCTGGCGCTGCGCTATGCGCTGGCGCTGGCGATCCTGGGCACGCTGGTCGTCGCCGTGCGGGCGCCCTGGCCGGGGCGCTGGCCGGCGCTGCATGCGATGATCGCCGGCAGCCTGATCCACGGCGTCTATCTGGGCGGCGTGTTCTTCGCCGTGCGCCACGGGCTCAATGCCGGCATCGCGGCGCTGATCGTCGGGCTGCAGCCGATCCTGACGACGATCCTGGCCGCCAGTTTTCTGGGCGAGCGCGTGAGGCCACGCCATCTTCTCGGCCTTGCGCTGGGGCTCATCGGCGTGGCGCTGGTCATCCTGCCCCGGCTCGATGGCGCCGGCGCTTACGGCTTTACCACGCTGGCGCCGGTGTTTTTGTCGGCGATCGCCATCTCGGCGGGCTCGGTGTGGCAAAAGCGCTTCGTGGGCGGCGTCGACCTGCGCACCGGCACGGCCCTGCAATATCTGGGCGCCTTCGTGCCGACGCTGCTCGTCGCCTGGACCACCGAGACCATGGTCGTCGCCTGGACCGGCGAGCTCGTCTTCGCGCTGGTCTGGCTGGTCTTCGTCCTGTCGATCGGCGCGGTGTTCCTGCTGGTCTTCCTGATCCGCGAGGGCGCCGTCTCCTCGGTCGCCTCGCTGATGTACCTGGTGCCTGGCGTCACCGCCGTGCTGGCGTGGCTCTTGTTCGGCGAGACCCTGACGGCGATCCAGCTCGCCGGGCTGGTGCTGGCCGGCGTCGGCGTGGCGGCGGCCACGCGCGGCGGCCGCAGCCGCACCATCCCGAAAAGCGTGTGACGGCCTGCGACCGATCGCCGTGACGGCCCGCCTTCGTTTTGGGGGGCGCGCCCCTATATGATGGCGTCACCCCCCAGAACCGACAAAGGCCGGCATGTCCGACTTCCTCACCTATGCCGCTTTGGCGGTCATGATCGCGACCGCGGTCGTCCTGCTCTTCGGCCTGTTCAACATGATGAAGGGCGGCGACGGCAACCGCTCGCAGAAGCTGATGCGCGCCCGCGTCATGCTGCAGGGCGTCGCCGTGATCCTCATCGTCGGCGTGCTGCTGCTGGCGCGCTAGCGGGCGGCGTTGCCCGTCCGGGGCGTACCCTGCGGGGCCTCCGGCATGGATCCCCGCGCTGCGCGCGAGGATGACGAAGCGGGCCTGTCCCGCCGCGCCCCTGATGCGCCTGCTTCTCGAGCGACTGCCGCGCATGGCGCCAGTCTGACGACAGCCCCGGCCGTCGCCCCCGCTCGCCCCGAAACCGCAACCTCAAAACCCGAACATCCCGAACCGCGCCGCCACCGCGAGCGCGCCCGAAAAGCATGGGCGACACCAACCCGACAGTGCCGCCAATGTCCAACGGGAATGTCAGGCGCGCCCTGATGCATGATCCGGGCTACCTTTTGGGCTTACGATGACCGCGATCGACGTAGATCGACCGCATCGCAGTCGCCCATATACATCCAGCCGCACCTGTCCTCCGCCCGCTCATCCCCTATGATGGCGCCGAATCGGAGACATCATGGTCAAGCTGAACAAGATCTATACCAGGACCGGCGATGCCGGGGAGACGGGGCTGGGCAGCGGCGAGCGGCGGTTGAAGAGCGATCTGCGGGTCGAGACCTACGGCACGATCGACGAGCTGAACGCCATTCTCGGGCTGGTGCGACTGCATGCCGACGGCGAACTCGACGCCATGCTGGCGCGCATCCAGAACGAATTGTTCGATCTCGGCGCGGAACTGGCGACGCCCGAGACCGGCGAGCCGCTGCCCTACGAGCCGCTGAAGATCGTCGCCTCGCAGGTGGACGCGCTGGAGCGCGAGATCGACGCGATGAACGCACGGCTGGAGCCGCTGAAGAGCTTCGTGCTGCCGGCCGGCTCGCCCGCCGCCACCCATCTGCACCATGCCCGCACCGTGGCGCGGCGGGCCGAGCGGCTGATGGTCGCCCTGTCGCGCAAGGACGGCGAGCGCGTCGCCGACGACGCGCTGCGCTACGTCAACCGCCTGTCCGACCATCTCTTCGTCGCCGGCCGCATTGCCAATGACGACGGCAGGACGGATGTTCTGTGGGTGCCCGGCGCCAGCCGCTGACGGGGCGGCCCGATCGGCGCAGGCTTCGCGGAGACCTTGCGGGCAGGCGGGCAGCCGGACGGCCCGCCGGCAAGACCGGCCGGAAGGTTCGGTCCAGGAGGTTCGGTCCAAGCGGTTCGGTCCCAGGGGGGCTCAGGCGCAAGGCGGCGTCCGGAAGGCTTTGGCCCAAAATCTGCGTCCAGAAGGCCCCGTCCAAAAGACCGTCCAAAAGACCGTCCAGAAGACTTCGGCCCAAAGGCCCCGGTGAAAGGTTCGCTGTGTTCGTCCCCTTCTACGATGCCAACCGCCTGCGCCACATCCGCTTCCAGTATGTGACGGTGGGGCTGATCGCGGTGAACGGGCTGGTCTATCTGTTCGCGCAGGCGAGCGGCGAGGCCGGGGCCATCCTGTCGGCCTTCGAGATCTCCTACGGCTTCATCCCGGCGGTGGTGAACGGGTTTGCCGAGCTGCCGCCGCCCTATGTGGCGGTGCCGCCCTGGCTGAACTTCCTGACCTATTCCTTCCTGCACCTGGATATCTGGCATGTGGCGGGAAACATGCTGTTCCTCTGGGTGTTCGGCGACAATGTCGAGGACGCCTTCGGGCATCTGCGGTTCCTGCTGTTCTACCTGGCCTGCGCGGCGGCCGGCGCGGCGCTGCACGCGCTGGTGTTTCCGGGCTCGGAGGCGACGCTGATCGGCGCGTCGGGGGCGGTGTCGGGCGTGGCGGCGGCCTATCTGATGCTGCATCCGCGGGTGTGGGTGTGGGTGCTGGCCTTCGGGCGCATTCCGCTGAACCTGCCGGCCTGGCTGCTGCTGATGGTGTGGATCGCGATCCAGTTCGCGCTGCTGGCGTCGGGGGCCGAGGACGTGTCCTATGCCGCCCATGCGGGGGGCATCGTGACGGGCGCGGCGCTGACGCTGGTGCTGCGCCGGCGCGGCGTGCCCCTGTTCGACCGCCAGATCCGCACGCCGCGGGCGGTGGAGCTGGCCGACGCCGGCGAGGAGCGATTGTGAGGCGCGATGGCGGGCCGGGCCGCATGGGGCCTTGCAAGATCGGCGCGGGGGTCGCACAAGGCCGCTACGCGCCGGCAGAGTTTTGACGATTACGTAAAAGTCAGATATCGCTCCCGGCCATCCGGCCCGTCCCCGCGCGGCCGCCGCGGGAGGACCGCGGGCCGGGCAGGACATGAGGCTTTCGGGCGCCCAAGCGCCCAGCAAGGGAGAGACACGACCGATGAAGGTTCTCGTCGCAGTCAAGCGCGTCGTCGACTACAACGTGAAGATCCGGGTCAAGCCGGACGGCACGGGCGTCGACCTCGCCAACGTCAAGATGAGCATGAACCCCTTCGACGAGATCGCCGTCGAGGAGGCGATCCGGCTGAAGGAAGCCGGCACGGTGACCGAGATCGTCGCGGTGTCCGTCGGCCCACAGCAGGCGCAGGAGACCATCCGCACCGCGCTGGCCATGGGCGCCGACCGCGGCATCCTGGTCAAGACCGACCAGCCGACCGAGCCGCTGGCCGTCGCCAAGATCCTGAAGGGCGTCGTCGAGGCCGAGAGCCCGGACCTCGTCATCCTGGGCAAGCAGGCGATCGACGACGACTGCAACCAGACCGGCCAGATGCTGGCGGCGCTGCTCGGCTGGAGCCAGGGCACCTTCGCCAACAAGATCGAGCTGTCGGACGGCAAGGCGCGGGTGACGCGCGAGGTCGATGGCGGCCTGCAGACGATCGACCTGACGATGCCGGCGATCGTGACCACGGACCTGCGCCTCAACGAGCCGCGCTACGCGTCCCTGCCGAACATCATGAAGGCCAAGAAGAAGCCGCTCGAGGAGAAGTCGCCGGACGATTTCGGCGTCGACGTGACGCCGCGGCTGCAAGTTCTCAAGACCGCCGAGCCGGGCAAGCGCGAGGCCGGCGTGAAGGTCGCCAGCGTCGACGAGCTGATCGACAAGCTGAAGAACGAAGCCGGCGTGCTCTGAGCACGTTCCTGTAGATTCGAGGCCGGCCTGTCGCCCGCGTGACGCGGCGGCGACGGCCGATGCCAGGGAGACCCCGCGATCATGACCACGCTTCTCATCGCCGAACACGACAACCAGACCCTGTCCGAGCAGACCGCCAAGGCGCTGACCGCGGCCGCCCAGATGGGCGGCGAGGTGCATGTGCTGGTGGCCGGTTCCGGCTCTGCCGCCGTGGCCGAGGCCGCCGGCCAGCTGGACGGCGTCGCCAAGGTGCTGCACGCCGACGCAGAGGCCTATGGCCACGGCCTGGCCGAGCCGCTGGCCGACCTGGTCGTCAAGCTGGCCGACGGCTACGACGCCATCGTCGCGCCGGCGACCACCGCCGGCAAGAACGTCGCGCCGCGCATCGCCGCGCTGCTCGACGTCATGCAGATTTCGGACGTGATCGGCATCGAGGGTGCCGACACCTTCCAGCGGCCGATCTATGCCGGCAACGCCATCCAGACGGTGAAGTCGAGCGACGCCAAGAAGGTGATCACCGTGCGCACCTCCGGCTTCCAGGCGGCCGGCGCGGGCGGCTCGGCCGCCGTCGAGGCGGTGGACGCGGCCGGCGATCCCGGCCTGTCGACCTTCGTCGAGGAAAAGCTCGCCCACAGCGAGCGGCCGGAACTGACCAGCGCCAAGATCATCCTGTCCGGCGGGCGGGCGCTGGGCTCCAAGGAGAAGTTCGACGAGGTGCTTCTGCCGCTGGCCGACAAGCTGGGCGCGGCGATCGGCGCCTCGCGCGCGGCGGTCGACGCCGGCTACGCGCCCAACGACTGGCAGGTCGGCCAGACCGGCAAGGTCGTGGCGCCCGACCTCTACATCGCGGCGGGCATCTCCGGCGCCATCCAGCACCTGGCCGGCATGAAGGATTCCAAGGTCATCGTGGCGATCAACAAGGACGAGGAAGCGCCGATCTTCCAGGTCGCCGATTACGGCCTGGTGGGCGACCTGTTCCAGCTGCTGCCCGAGCTCAAGGACAAGCTCTGAGGCGGCTTGCGCGCGGCCCGGCGCGCGCAGGGGAATCGGGTGAGTTGAATTTCACGAGATGAGGCTGACGAGGAATTTCTCGTTCCACCCGGCCTTCAATCGTTTGTTGGTCATCGACAGTTTGGCGGGATTCCGCCG
>NZ_JAZHLI010000150.1:0-3572 GCF_036549475.1 Aurantimonas sp. A2-1-M11
ATGCAGAAGGACGGCTCAAAGGAATCCTTGAAGGGGAAATTCCAAAGGGCAGGCTGGGACAATGCATTCCTCTCTCGCCTGCTCAGCCTGTTCTGAAATGCGATTGCCCTGGTGGCGTTGCTCCCAGGCCTTTTAGCAAGGGTTCGGCGATGCTATGGCATCTCGAAAAGGGCGTCATTGCGGCTGCGCCACTCGGTATCCGAGAGCCACGTGTAGTCCTGGTCGGGCATAAGAGGGATGGTCTTCACTTCCGTCTCGGGCATGGGGAGGAAGAATACGTCGCGTTCCTGCGAAACCCGGAGAAACCGGATCGGCGCAATGATGCTGTCGGTTCCCGGGATGAAGAAGCCGCCGGATGCGATGACGGCGTAGCCATCATGATCCTTCGTCTCGAAGACGACGTTCCTGACCTCCCCGATGATCTTATCGTCCGAACTGCGAACCTCGGATCCAATGAACTCGTTTGCCCTCAGACCGGGTGAAAGCTCGGCGATGGCTACGAGCGGCTTCGCACCCTCATCATCGCGATGCCCGGCGACCGCGCCGCGCTGGACCATCGGTTCCCTCGCGGCGAACTGCTGGTCGGCCTCGTCCTCGTCGTTCCTACCCATGCTGGCCATCGACGGCTCCGACACGAGTTCGCGGATATTGCCCATGATCCGAGCGCAGTCGTCATAGCGTCCGTAGGACCACAAAATGAATGCGGAATCGCGCAAATGACGGAGATCGCGCACCATACTGCGGCCGCTCGCCCCCCGGAGCTCTGGCTTCTGCATGATCGCCTCTTCCAACCCGGCGTCGGCGAGGTTGCACTCCTCGGCCGTAGCCGCCGTGCCCCCGAACATTCCAAGGAGAGCGAGGGAGAGAATGATCTGTGGCGGCCTCATGGTCGATCCAATCTTAGGACAAGTGAGGATGTCGGTATAAGGAAGCAAATAAGGCAAGTGTGAGTCGTGCCTTCGGCGACCAAAGAAAAGCTGGTGCGACGGGATGCGTGAGAAGGCTGGGTTGCTTTCTCCGCGAACGGACGCGCCGCCCTGACTCAGGGCCGCCTCACTGGCGCGCTTCGGGACCGCGCCTGCTCCTGCCAAGTCCGGCAGGAACGCTCGCCAGCGAGCTTCCTCGAGCGATTTGTGGATGCCTTTCGATGTCATTTGTCTCCGCCGCCGGCAATCTCCGGAATCGTGTGCGCACCTCGTCGCGGCGATATTCGTGGCCCATGTAAGGTTGGACATCATGCTGCATGTTGGAGATGACCATGGCAGAGCACGACGTCGTGCAGAAGCGGAATGAGACACTGATCGCCGAGGAAGGCGAGCGGGCTATCTACAGGTTCGAGATCAAGAAGCCGGATGGCATCTGGGCTACGATGTTTCGAGGTCAGGACACCATTCACGATTCTAAGGGCGAAGAAGTCTGCGCACCGGCGCATCCGACTTTTCCGACCGAGGAGCAAGCTCGAGAGTGGTTGGAGGCTCGAAAGGCGTAGGCCGTCGCCCCGCTTGTCGGGACCATCGTGTCCGCAAACGGCGCGTCGTCCAGTCAACCGAGGCAAGGTCGGCGCCTTGCGAGCGCCGGTCTCTTATCAAAGCCGGGGGCGCGTGCCGACGGTGTGCCTTAGGAGTGTTGGGATCGCGCTGCCACTAATAGGTGTAGCGGACAGGGTTTTGCGTGGCCGTCCCCATCGCGGTAGCCCTCGATAAGAGGGTTATTACAAGCCATGTCGGAGCAGTTCGGCCGCGATGAGTGGGCGGGACGCGTTATCTCGAGTTGGGAACGCGGCGAAGTAATCTTTTGCCGTTGCGTCCGGCCTCAGCCTCCGCACCACCCGCCGCCAGTGAGCAGCCTGATCGTCGCGGCCGGCCAGCCCGTTTGCGGCGAGCGCAATCATGGCGATCAGATAATGAGCTAATGAGTGCACGTGGTGCCCACGAGCAGTGTTGCGGCGTCTATGCCGAAGGCGCTCTCGAGACTTTCGCCAAATAAGCCAAGCCAGACGTTCTGTGCGTNTAATGAG
Organism: Aurantimonas sp. A2-1-M11; assembly: GCF_036549475.1. Lineage (NCBI taxonomy): Bacteria > Pseudomonadati > Pseudomonadota > Alphaproteobacteria > Hyphomicrobiales > Aurantimonadaceae > Aurantimonas > Aurantimonas sp. A2-1-M11. The sequence continues at coordinate 2,018 of NZ_JAZHLI010000150.1, forward strand.
CTAATGAGTGCACGTGGTGCCCACGAGCAGTGTTGCGGCGTCTATGCCGAAGGCGCTCTCGAGACTTTCGCCAAATAAGCCAAGCCAGACGTTCTGTGCGTGATATGCAAGCGCCTCGCGCTCGCCGGGACAGGCGAACCGCATGTCGGCCGCCGCCTGGAGGTGGTGGACCATCTCGTGCACTAGCACCGATAGCTCGGCAGGCGTTTGCCCGGTCCAACTCTCGGAGAGGTATATTGTGCGGCCCGCATCGTCGTATACGGCAACGACTAAGCCAGGTTCCACAGTCGCTCGGGGACCATAGCGCATCGCGACGAGTTCGGCCTCTGGCGCTGTTATGAGGGCCGGCGTTTCAGCCACGGAGGGTAGGTCGAAGTTCGCCGTGAGCCAAAGCGTGATCGCATCGAGAAGGGGCGGCGCCTCCCGAGGTCCGGCGGCGGCGGCCGGGGCCGTGGCGGTTAGCCAGAGTGCGGCGACGGCGAATAGGATTGCAGGAAAATGCATGGTGGGCCTCCTTGTGTAGGTTGCGCAGGAGGCTCGCGGAAGGGGCGTTGCAGGTCATGAAAGCGCTCTGAAGGAACGCTGAAATTGTGCTAAGATCGCACCGTCGCACCTTTGGAACCGTGAAATGGTTGCTCTTGGCGCCTGCCGCTTCGGCGGCTTCGTTCTGAACCGTTCGCGCGGCTGCCTTGAGGACAGGGCGGGAGCGGAGAGGTTCCTGCGGCCGAAGTCCTATCGGGTGCTCGAGATGCTCTGCGAGCGGCGCGGCCAGCTGGTGAGCAAGGACGAGCTCATTTTGACGGTCTGGCCCAATGTGATCGCCTCCGACGACAGCTTGGCGCAGTGCGTGAGCGAGATCCGCCGCGCGCTCGGCCCGGAAGGCGCGGACCTTCTGCGCACCGTGCCACGGCGGGGATATATGCTAGCAGCACAGGATACGGGCGCGGAGGCCGCGATCTCGAAGGAGTGGATCTGGAGGCCAGGATTTGCCCAAGCCAGCGGGCTAGCCGCTCTCACGGCGATCGCGGCGGCCGTTGCTTGGTGGACGATGCTGGGAGATGCCCTGGAACCTACGGCCAAGCCAGCGGATCCCACGCTGTCTCAGGCGGATGCGCTGCTTGAGGCGCGCGATTGGCGGCGGCGGCAGGACAACGAGCGGGCGCGCGCGCTGCTCGAGACGGTGGTCGCCGCTCAACCCGCCAATGCCGACGCCTGGGCGCGCCTCGGGTTGACCTATTGGCTGGAAGTCCAGCACCTCTCGTGGGGCGGTGGCCGGCGTGAGATGACGCGGGCGCTGGAGATGGTGGAGCGCGCCGTCACGCTCGGCGACAGCTCACGGTCGCACCGGCTGCTCGCCGAAATGCGGCTGCTCGCACCATTCCCGGAGATGCGCTCACCGCTCGACGCCCTGGCGAATGCACGTGCGGCGGTGTCAATTGAGCCGTACGCATCCGGCCTGGACCGCGGGGAGCAGATTTTTTTGTTTCAGAGCGGTTTCAGGCTTGCGTCTTTCGGCTTGACCCGTTGACGAGTTGCCGGGAGGTCGTGCGCGAGT
>NZ_JAZHLI010000151.1:0-3361 GCF_036549475.1 Aurantimonas sp. A2-1-M11
AAAACCAGAGGGGCCTTCCCGACCGAGGAGGCTGCGACCAAGCTGATTTACCTCGCGATCCGCAACTTCGAGAAACACGGCCGCAAAGTCCGAGAATGGGTTGCTGCACGCAATCAGCTGGCCATACTGTTCGCTGGGCGCTTTGACGCCTGAACGTATCTGAAGCCCGCATGGAACCGGTCAGATACACAGAGTTTCGGATAGTCCCGGCACCCAGGGCTCCGACACCCGCTTCATCGTCACCAATCTCGTGGGCGGCAGGGTCAGGACGCTCTATCAGGACGTCTACTGCCGTCGCGGAGCGGCCGAGAACCACATCAAGTCATTCAAGGCACATCTGGCCGCCGATTGCACCTCCTGCAGCAAGGCGACGGCGAACCAATTCCGCCTGTTCCTGCATGCTGGCGCCTACTGGCTGATGTGGGGCGTGCGAGCCGCGATGCCGAAGCGTTCGCACCTCGCCGTCGCGCAGTTCGATACATTGCGCCTGCGCCTCATCAAAATCGCCGCTCGGGTGGTCGAATTGAAGACGCAGATCCGCCTGCACATGCCGACATCCTGCCCGGACCGGAGCATCCTGCGTGTCGTCCTTGGCCGGATACCGCGCCTCGTCACCTGATCGACGGGGCCGCGACGCCCCGAAACCAGCCCTCCCCTGGGACGCTTGGCCGGTCGCAGGACCGCGGCGACGAACCGGCCCTCGCCATCGAACACCACAATCGGCTGGAAGGCGTATTCGTCGTGGTGGGCGTTGAACAGTCGCAACTGCGGACTGCCGTGCACGGCGTCGAACGTATCGTCGATATCGAGCACGATCCGCTTCGGCGCCTGTCGGAACGAGCGACAGTAGAGATCGACCATGGCTCGGCCCATGGCGATCAACTCCCGCACGCCAGGCAGGTTCTCCAAGCGGCAGATCGTCGATTGGGAGGCGAGCGAGCGACCCGACGGGAGCGTATCCTGGGCCATCTTGAACCCCGGGTCAGAGCGCAGGCGGTCGGCATCGTTGCCGTCTTCATAGCCGGCGGCGATCATTTTCATGCGAAAGCCGATCATGTCGGCCAGGCTGTGAACGATCTGGTTCGCAGAGCGCGGGTCGTTGATTCACTGGGCCAACCGCTCGGCGACACGAAGCCGTCGCTCCACCTCCGCCAGCGCGATCACGCCGCTGTCGGAAGACAGCAAGCCGCCGTCAAAGCGGGCCACGACGGCCTTGCCGCCGACAGATGACAAGCCATCCAGCGGCAGTGTAGGTTCGTCCATGGCGGGTGTGGTCTCCGGGAGTGACGCGGATCGGCTTAAGCAACCAAATCCTAAATCACCTCAACGGCTTGCGCCACATCCGTCGACCTCGCGTGCATTTACCGGGCTAACTCATGCGTTCAGCCAACCTAAGCATGGGATTGTGATGTTCCCCGCCCTACGATCTTCCCTCAGCGCCGCGCCCCTCGCCCTTCTCCTGGTCTATAGCGCTGGGAGATACGGCGCCGACCTGACCGAGATCCAAATCCACTGGTGGAACGACCTATTCTGGACTTCCGAGTCCCTGATCGTGGGACTCGCGTGCTTTCAGGTCTACCGGAACAACGAGAGCGAAAATCGAGCCTGGCTTTTCTTTGCGCTGGGTCACCTCGCATTTTTCGCGGCCATGCTCGTGTGGAGCTTCTACGAGGTTGTCCTGGGGCAGCTAAACCCTTTCCCCTCTCCTGCTGACATCGGCTTCCTCGCGACAGCCCTCTTCTTTGCTCTGGGCGTCAGTACTTCCGGCTCCTTGAGTGGCCGCTCGCTTTTTTGGGGCTTCACCGTCAGCAAAGTCGCGGTTGTTGCGACAGGGACCCTTTTGATCGCGGCAATCTGGTTAGCTGATGCAGTCGTGGAGGCGCAGACTGACTGGCTCTACACAACGGTCGCGCTGGCTTGGACTGTCGGCTTCTCAACCGTGTTCGTCTATGGCTGCGTGGCATTCTGGACCAAACAATTGGCTGCCAGGGATTGGGCCGCCGTCCTCGTAGTCGCGGCGCTTGGTATGCACGCCTTCGTCAGCATACTCTATACTGAAGCTTTGTTGCGCAACGCTTATGAGGTCGGATCCTGGTTCGATATATTGTGGCTTTTCGGGTTCACCCTGTTTTGGTGGGCGGCATTAGAGCACGAGCGTACTGCGCGAGAGGCAGCGGACGAGGAGGAAATTTCTGGCGAAATAATCGACCGGATCGGAGTTGCAGACAGCCTTGTCACGTCTGTGTTCATTTTGGGCACATTCGGCGCTGTGGTGTCGAGCGAGGCTACGCCCGAGTATCTGGACAACCTCGTGTTGGTCCTGGGCACTCTTTTCGCAGCAGCGATTGCTTGGCGCGGCTGGGAGTTCTATCGCGCCAGCACGCGGGCTGCCGCAGAGCGCGAGAGCTTAGTGGCCCGCCTGCGTGAAGCCACAGCGACAGCTGAGGCAGCGAACTCTGCGAAGGACGACTTCCTCTCTGCCATGAGCCATGAGATCCGCACGCCTCTGACTGGCCTACTCGGGGTCGTGGATATTTTGAAGATGGAGCCGCTCACTCAGAAGCAGCAGGACTATGTCCATGCAGTGCGGGGCTCGGGGCGCCACCTGCTCAACGTGATTAATGACATCTTGGACTTTTCCCGGATCGAGGCGGGATATCTTCAGCTCGAGCAGATGGACTTCTCCTTGCTGACGGTGCTCGAGCGGCTGCGCTCCCTGGTTCACCCCCTAGCGATCGAGCACGGCCTGGAGCTGCGCTTTGAGTTGTCGGAGCACTCACCTCCGGTTCTGAAGGGAGACCCGACTCGCCTCAAACAGGTGCTCATCAACCTCGTCGGCAACGCCATCAAGTTTACCGAGAAGGGTAGCGTGACACTTACTGTATCAAGTGCGACGGATCAGGATGGCCAACTGCGCTTTCGCTTTGAGGTGCGCGACACCGGCACCGGGATCGCGCCAGAGAGGCAGGCCGAACTCTTCAGTGCCTTCATGCAGGCAGACCGCTCGATCGCACGGCGCTTTGGCGGCAGCGGGCTCGGACTTGCTATCAGTCAGCGCCTGGTGAACGCAATGGGAGGCGAGATCGAGGTCAACAGCGCCCCGGGCCTGGGTAGCCTGTTCTGGTTCGAGGTACCTTTTGAGCTCGGCGATCCGGCCAACTTGGAGAGCGAGCGGGCGTTCCCGTTCGCGGACGTGCAGCCCCGACGCATTCTGATTGCCGAGGATGTCAAGCTTAACCAGGACATCCTGCAGGGCAATCGCATTTCAGAACAGGCTGAGCAGGCGAGAGAGGAATGCATTGTCCCAGCCTGCCCTTTGGAATTTCCCCTTCAAGGATTCCTTTGAGCCGTCCTTCTGCAT
>NZ_JAZHLI010000152.1:0-3313 GCF_036549475.1 Aurantimonas sp. A2-1-M11
AAAAACACCGGAAATCAATCGGGTCAGGATCGGTTTCCGGCATTCTCCAATACTTCAAACCCGATGGGAATCCCTGAAGCACAGGGCATCCAAGGGTTTTTCAGGGCGAACCATTTAGAAATCACACTCCGCCAATTTCCAAACCCCTGTTTTTCCGGCGTTCTGCCCACCAGCGCGCCCAGCCAGGGTGGCGCAATGAGCCGTGTATCGAGTGGTGTACAGCGTGGTGTATCGTGCGGTGTATCGTTGGAAGGGGGCGCTGGCAGGCGAGGCCGGAACGCCGCGTCCCGCAGCCCGGGCCCCCATCTCGTGCGGTGCGGCACGAGCTATCTGTTCCAAATCCGGTTGCCGATCGATCTCGGTGGCGGCCGAAGCGTGGCTCCGATCCGGATCGGCATCGGCGCACGTCCTGCGAGCGACGCTCGGCGCCTCGCCGACATCCTGGCGGCTGCCGCACGCGCGGAGTTCTCTCGCATCAAGGCACGACGCATGAGCGGCGAAGACAAGTCCGGCGACGAGACGCACGTCGAGCCGCTGTTCTCGGGCGAGGACGCGCGCGAGGTTGCGATCGAGATGCGTGGCTATTTGAAAGCCATGCATCGGATCGTCGACAAGGATGCTCCGGTTCCTTCGCCAGATCAGACCGCCGCCTTCACCGGGCTGCGCGGTCTGGTCGGCATTGCCCGCGAGATCGAGAAGGGACCGGAAGGCAATCCGGTGGTCGTCGAGAACGTCGATCTCTTGAAGGGCAAGTACGTCGACCAGTTCGCGGGCACGGCCCTGACGGCCGTCGAGAATGCGGCCCCGACGATTCCCGCTCCGACCGCTGGTCCGGCACCGTCGATCCCCGCGCCACCTGCGCCTGCCGTCGATCCGGTGCAGCCACCGCGCGCACCCGTATCGGTCCGGCATACCGAACCGCGTCAGGTTGGCCTGGACGGAAAGACGATTCCGGCCTTCATGCTCGATCGCCGCGTCGTTCCGCGCCGAGCCTCGGACATGCCGCCGTTCAGCGAGGTCTCGGACGACTATCTCACCGCCCGGCAGACTGCCTCGCCTTCCAAATGGAGAGACATCAACACGGCGCGGTTCCGCCGTGACCTCTTCATCGAGCTGATCGGCGACCATCCGATCGACACCTACAACGCCGCAGATTTTCAGGCCTACGTCCATCTCCTGACCTACTGGCCCGCGGAGGAGAAGGAGCGGAGGGGCGACTGGACTGCGCGCCAGATCATCGAGAACAATCGGGACCTGCATCTGAAGCCGATCGGACTTTCCACGTTCCGGGAAGGCTATGTCGGAACGATCGCGACGATGATGCGGCACAAAATGGCGGAACTCGGCTACGCCGATCCCTTCGCTGGCGCCAAGATCCGCTACCCGGAAACCGCTGCTCCGAAACGCAGCGCGCAGCCGCTGTCGGCGGAAAAGATTTCCCGGCTGTTCCGGACAGGGGTCGAGAGCGGACTTCTCGACGAAGCGATGCTGCCGCTTCTGGGACATTTGACGGGGCGCCGCCTCGGGCTCCTCATCCACCTTCAGGGGAGCGATGTCCGGGAGAAGTTCCGTGGCGTCTTCGTGGCGGAGACCTCCGGCATCGTGCTTCGGGACAAGGCGTGGATGCGCGTGCCCTACAAGACCGACGCGAGCACGGACTACTTCGTGCTCCATCCCTTCCTGAAGGAAATCGGGTTCATCGACTGGGCTATGGCGCAGGGCGAGACGTTCCTGTTCCCGGAGATCATGCGCCTGGTCGATCCGTCCAAGAGCGCGTCCTCCTACATGCAGCGCCTGTTCCAGAAGGCGGGTTTCCAGAAGAAGGCGGGCGAGGTGTTCCACTCGCTGCGCGGCGGCAACATCGACGAGATGCGCGAGGAGAAGGTCGACGGGAGGATCCGGCGTCTCCAGGTCGGCCACACGATCGGCGGCGACGAGCACGAAGGCTACGGCCGACAGGTTCTCAGCGAGAAGGGCGCCCGCCAGCTTTCCATGATGCCGCTGAACCCGGAGATCGATTTCTCGATGTTCCACGGGTTGCAGTTCGATGTCATGGCGAAACGCAAACGGACGCGAGGGCGGCGGTCGAAGGCCGAGGAGTCGCAGTCGTGAGGATTTGCGTTCAAGGTCTATGCGCAGTGAATTCCGCCCTAACGGTGCGCATCCCGAACATAGGTGACGTAAAAATTCTTGATCATGCGATGTTCTTGCAGCCGATCGCCCAGTAAAAATCCTTGCGCCTTCCTCAATGGCGGTTGGAATATGTCTAGCCCACGGTCGAGGACGATTTTCCACCCGGCGTCTGTCGCAATGTCCCGTGCGTGAGCGGTTCCGGTTCCGTCGAAAGCCCAGGTAAATTCGACACCTGTGCCTGCGGCCGCTTCAGTGATGGAGTCCAGGAGTTCTCTTTGGGATGCGATGTTCCCTTCATCCGGCCCCGTCACGAGATGAATGGCGATCTGATCTTCCGGCGGCTTGCGGCGGATGACCATCTCGACGAACTCCATCATGTTCCGGATCTGATAGAAGATCCGGATATAAGGATCGGTGACGACGATCCGTGTCGCGCCGTCGAGGTACGGACCGAAGAGTTTCTCGTAGCTGATACCTTTACGGTTCTCCGCAAAGACAACATGGCCTTCCTCCAGTCCCGTAGGCTTCTCAGGAGCTTGGGCTGTGTTCGGTGCTGCGCGGACGGCGGCATCGTCCCCTCCTGCTGCTTCCGTAGTCTTTTCCGCTTCAGATGCGCATGGGGGCCGCCCCCATAGAACTGCGGGAATTCCTCTTCCTCGACGGTTGTGACCCGGCGCTTCTGGCCATCCGCGCCGACGTAGTGGAAATCGACATCAGGATAGGTGCTGTCGATCCGGAAGAGCTGGTCCTTCACGCGTTTGCGGCATTCCATCGAGAGATGGAGAAGTTCCTCAAGCTCCGCCTCGGATTCTCCGCCGTTAGGGAATAACAGCTTCAGGAGCCCCGAGGATGTTTTGTAGACCGCATCGCGATCCCGCGTGGAAATGCTCTTGCCAACGGTGAAGTGTTGATTCACGCGCAATGCAAAATCCTGCGAACGCAAGTGGCGCAGGATCTCGGCCAGATAGTCGACGATGAATCCGTAGCCCGAGGTGAACATTTCGCCTCGAATCACGTCAACTTCCCAGCCCGGCAGGTAGGCATGCAGGCGATCGATGAACGCGCTATTGAACCGCCCCGGGTTTCCCGGAGACCATTTGGTTTGAGTCCTACGCGGCTATCGGCACGGCCTCAAGCTTGACGTAGTAGGCGGCTTCCGCCTCGGCGGGCGGGAGGTTGC
>NZ_JAZHLI010000153.1:0-3288 GCF_036549475.1 Aurantimonas sp. A2-1-M11
GATTTTGGAGAGGCACCCCGTGTCCGATCAAACCATCATTCTGACCGTCGCCCAGACCTGCGAACGGCTTACCATCAGCGAGCCCACGCTGCGCCGCTATGCGAAGTCCTCGAGCGACTTCCCCCGCAAGATACAGCTTGGCCCGCGTCGCGTTGGCTACGTGAAAGCTGATGTTGAAGCGTACGTCGCAAGGCGTCGTGAGGCCGCAAGAACGGCCATACTCGCGTAATTTGGCGAGCGGCATCGGTTAGCGCCCGCATTTCCCCAACGATTTCAAGCAAACGGGCGGAGCATCACTCCGTCAATCATAAAAAAATGCCCGGAAAGGCCGTTGTGGGGCCGATCCGGGCAGATATGGATATTTCAATGAACGATATACAGCTTTCCTGCACGATTTTCCAGCGCAACAATGTTGCGACTGGTCGGCGATCCGGCACCACATGGGCTTTTCTCAGAAAATGGATCGAAGAAAATTCGTACCCCGCTCCCAGCAAAGACGATCTTCCGCTGCTGAAACTTGCGACCTTCAAAAACGACTACCGCTCTGACGCGAACCTTGAGGCGATTTTCGGGATCGAAGGCGACTATGATGGCGGCACCGTCCAACCGGCCAACGCTGCCGACGCTCTCAAAAAGCACGGCATTCTCGCGTCGGTTTACACCACTCCATCGCATCGGCCAGAGGCGCCACGATGGCGTGTTTACGCTCCGCTGTCCCGGTCTACCACGCCGCAAGAGCGCCATGACCTTGTAGGTCGGCTGAATGGCGCTCTCGGCGCTGTCCTCGCACTTGAAAGCTTCACCGCGTCGCAAGCCTTCTACGTAGGCACAGTGGCCGGCGGCGCACCGTTGGAAGTGTGGCACATCGACGGCTCGCCTATCGATTTGGTTGCCGGTCTTCCAACCACAACCCCGGCCGCACGGGAGCCGGCTGCACGAAAGGCCCTGGGATCAGAGAAAGCACCGTCGTTCGATTTCGCCGAGCGAGCGCTTTGCAACATAAATCCATGCGATCTTGACTATCCTCAATGGCGCGACGCCTCCGCCGCATTCCGCCAATCCGCAACTGGTCACGATGTTGATGAACAGTCCGTGCGGATAGCATGGGATCGCTGGTGCTCGCAGCATCCGAAGAACGATCTCGCCGCAAACAACAAGCTTTGGCGCTCATTAGACGGCGGCACACAACTCGGCTGGGATTATCTACGGTCCAAGGTGGACCCGACAGTCCACGCCGAATTGATCTTTGGTTCTCCGCAATCTCGCGAATTGATGCGACCGGCTTTAAACGGAGAGGTTCAACGCCCGAACCCGCTTGATGAGCCCTTGTTCGGAAAACTTGCGGGATCGGCCATATCGACCGAACTGGCGCTGCACATCAAAAATGCTGCGCTGCCGCTCCGTTATGACCTGTTCAAGAAAAAAATGGTCAAAACGGCTCCGATGCCATGGGATCGTCGTCAACACAATCGTATTTCCCTATGGACTGATGAAGATGACATATATCTGCAATCGTGGTTTCATCGCCACGAACTAAAGCCGACAATGGAAGCGGTGCGCAATTCCGCTGTCATTTCGGCGCATCGCAACGAATTCAATCCAATCATCGATTATCTGGACGGGGTAAAGTGGGATGGGCATCATCGACTAGACATGATGCTAGAAACCTATTTTCACGCTGAGAACGTTGATTTTGCACGATCAGTAAGTCCGAAATTTATTATCGGAATGGTCGCAAGAGCGTATCAGCCGGGTTGCAAACGCGACGAGGTCTTGATCCTCGAAGGTGCGCAGGGCATTGGCAAAAGCACCGCTCTAAACACACTCGCTGGCGACGAATATTTTAGCGATAGCTTGCCTAACATGCACGACAAGGATGCGGCGCAACACCTTCAAGGACTTTGGATTGTCGAAATAGCCGAACTCGCGTCTATGCGCCGATCCGAAGCGGAAGACGTAAAGCGGTTTCTCGCAACGAGGATCGATAAGTTTAGACCGCCATTCGGCGTCCGGCCCATCGATAGCCCCCGAACCACAGTGTTCGCGGCAACGACAAACTCTCACCAGTACCTCAAAGACGACAGTGGCAACCGCCGCTTTTGGCCTATCCGCTGTGCCGGCCCCATCGACATCACGGCGCTGGTGCGAGATCGGGACCAGCTATTCGCCGAAGCTGTGCACCGATACCGCCACGGCGAGCCGTGGCATCTCTCGGCAGCGGAGGAAGGGATCGCCGCGCAGGAGCAAGCCAGCCGGCAGGAAGTCGATCCGTGGCACGATCCGATTGAGCGGTATTGCACAGCGATGGGAGATATGCCGGTCCATCTGGCGCATGTGTTCGCAATAGCGTTGTCGGTTTCGTTTGAACGTCAAAATTCGGGCTTGAACCGAAGGGCGGCGAGTATTCTCCGCGAGCTTGGTTATGAACGGCGGAAACTCGCTCGCGACGGAAAGTGGGCCTATGTGCGGAAAACTCCCTAATTCGGACTGTGCTGCACCCACTGCACCCACTTGGTGATCCGTAAGTGGGTGCAGAAAATCGTTGAAAAATAAGGGTCGCACCCACTGCACCCACTTCACCCACTTAGTAGTATTTGAGCATAGAAACGAGAACGTCCTGATTTTCAGCTCTACGCAAACCCACATCGGGAGTGGGTGCAGTGGGTGCAGGACAGTCCGAAATCACTCAACGCTAAATCTACGGCCATTTTCGGCTAATTGCCGGTGCCTATAAATTAGCGGAGCCATCGTCCGCCGTAGCGATCCGCTAAATTACTACAATCCCTAGCGCTATTTCAGCGGACGTCCGATCAATCACCAATTTCATAACCGTTTGGCGGCAGCGATGGTCGTGGCGATGGTCATGGCGACAGTCGTTGGGTTAGAAGTTGCGATAGTAATCGTCTCAATAGGGTGTATGAGACCGATGAATATATCGTTCCGTTGATCGCGTTGCTCATCGTTTTGTAATAAAACTTCGAAGGATGCTTGACAGAAGCCGGGTCCTAGCCGTACGCTATATTTACCGATTTACCAGAAAGGGCTGCGGCTATGCAGGTAAATAAGCAGGATACAGAACGTGGGCGGGTGTTTGCTATGCGAGGCGATGATCCGACGAAGACCGTCGCCACTGTCTTGATTTCCGCATCGAGCACTCGCCAAGGGGAACCCTTCGAAAAGCCGCTGACCCACCTTGCGGCCGCGCTCGATCAATTTGCAGCCCAAGCAAATGCCGCTGATGCCACCCTCAAAACCGATGCGCGAAACGAGCGCGTCCGCACATGTGCC
>NZ_JAZHLI010000154.1:0-3277 GCF_036549475.1 Aurantimonas sp. A2-1-M11
TGCCGACCACCGCCGTGCTGCGCCGCCATGCGGCGACGCTGGAAGCCTCCACCACCGCCCGCGCCGCGGCGGCCGACGGCGCCACAATCCGCCGCTTCAAGGAATTCCACGATGGCGCTGCCTCCTGGAGCCGGGTCGAGCGTATCATCGCCCGCGTCGAGGCCGGCCCCCGCGGCTGCGACACCCGCTTCATCGTCACCAGCCTGACCAGTGGGACCGGCAAGACGCTGTACGAAGGCCTCTACTGTGCCCGCGGCCAGGCCGAGAACCACATCAAGGCGTGGAAAGCCCATCTCGCCGCCGATCGCACTTCGTGCAGCAGCGCCGCCGCCAACCAGCTCAGGCTGTTCCTGCATGCCGGCGCCTACTGGCTGATGTGGACCCTGCGCGCCGCCCTGCCGAAGCGCTCGCCGTGGCGGCGCGCCCAGTTCGACACGCTGCGCCTGCGCATCGTGAAGATCGCCGCACGCGTCGACGACATGAAGACCCGCATCACGCTGCACCTGCCGAGCGCCTGTCCCGCCGCGCCCCTGATGCGCCTGCTTCTCGAGCGACTGCCGCGCATGGCGCCAGTCTGACGACTGCCCCGGCCGTCNAGTCTGACGACTGCCCCGGCCGTCACCCCCGCTCGCCCCGAAACCGCAACCTCAAAACCCGAACATCCCGAACCGCGCCGCCACCGCGAGCGCGCCCGAAAAGCATGGGCGACACCGACCCGACAGTGCCGCCAATGTCCAACGGGAATGTCAGGCGCGCCCTGATGCATGATCCGGGATAGGTCATCTCATGTTGAAACTTAGACGGGTGCCACGCACCATTCCACGGAAATTTGAACAATATCAACTGCTAAGGCTAATCAATTATGCCTTGATGATGAATGCCAGATGAACAGATTGATCGTCGAGAATTAGAGCCGACGGTCACGGAGGAACTGGAACGCTATGCTTTTTGTTTACCGGCTCGGACAGTGCTTCAGCTTGATGAGAAGCGCATGCCCGAATGGGAGACGAAACAATGAAACTGCATACTTTCCTTGCCGGCAGTGCGGCTACGATCTTCGCCGCGACGGTTGTTCCCGCGTCCGCTCAGTCCACGGTCGCTGCGACGGCGGATCTGAATCTGCGGGCAGGGCCTGGTCCGAACTATGAAATAGTCGGCATGATCGGCAACGACTCTGCGGCGACCCTGGAGGGGTGCACCGAAGCGGCTCCTGGTGCAGGGTCACCATCGATGGCACCTCAGGCTGGGCATACAGCCAGTACCTGACGGCCGACATGGGGGGAGAGACCGTCGTGGTCACGGAACGCCGCACGGAATTTCCGGTGGTGACCTATGAGGACAGCGGCGGTGGCGGAGAAGTCGCAGGGGCCGCGACTGGCGCTGTCGCTGGCGCACTTGTGGGTGGTCCCATCGGCGCAGTCGTTGGCGGCGCTGCTGGGCTCGTTGCCGGTGCGGCGCTTAATCCGCCGGACGAGCGGATCGAGTATGTCCGTTCGAATCCCGTGGATCCGGTGTATCTGGAAGGCGAGGCCGTGGTCGGCGCGCAGCTCCCCGAGACGGTCGAATTGCGGACCATCCCGGATTACGATTACCGCTACGTCTATGTAAACGGACAGCCGGTTCTCGTTGATCCGAACAACCGCCAGGTCGTGTACGTCGTCCGGTAGTTTTCCGGACCACGCAGCGCGGAAGCGCCAATGCTGTCATGGCTGCCGAAGTCCGCGAGAATAGTCTGACAGTCGTTTGGCGATACCCAGTCCGGTCGTCCCCAATTGGGGGGCCGCCGGATATTCTCATTTCCTGGAGTTGATGCCAGCAGCACACAGGTCCGCCGGACCTATTGAGCGAGTCGTTCCGGCGCAACTTTCATTTTGACCACGAGACCGCTTTCGGGCCAGTCATAGTGGATCGAGCCGCGCAGTTGTCCCGTGACGCTGCGCTCCACGAGCCGGCTTCCATAGCCCCCCTTGCCTAGCGGCGGCTCGACCTTCGGGCCTCCCGCTTCCGTCCAGACGATCGTCACGGCTTCGTCGTGTGCGGAACATGAGACGTCGAGGGTTCCAGTATCGACGGACAGGGCGCCGTACTTCAGGGAGTTCGTCGCCAGCTCATGAACGACCAGCGCGAGGACCGTCGTCGCCGCGTAGCCGACGCTCATCCGGGGCACAGAGACCCTGATGCGTCCGCTGAAAGCCCCAAGATCGTCATATGGCGCGAGGAGCACGGTGAGCAGATCACCGAGAAGCGACGAGGCCTTCTCCGATTGCCCCGGGACAGGACGAACGAGATCGTGAGCACGTCCCAAGGCTGTCAGCCTGAGCGTGAGTTCTCGAGCCATGTCGGTTGTCGTCTTGGTCGATCGCGACGTGATCGCAGTGAGACCGGACGCGATCGCCAGCAGATTTTTGACCCGATGGCTCATCTCCCCGGCCAGGAGTTCGCGTCCCTCCTCTGCCTGCTTGCGACCCGTGACATCGATGAAAATGCCGAACATGACCCGGCTGACCATCCCCGCATCATCGCCCTGGCCGCGCGCGGAGATCCACTTGAGCTCCTCCCCGATCATGATGCGGAAATCGATCTCATACGGACCGATGATCGCACGCGTCGCGTTGAACGCCGCTCTGACCCGGTCGCGGTCGGCAGGATGAATGTGCGCGGACAGGTCCTCGAAGCTGACATCGATTCCGCGCGGAATGCCCCACAGATCATAGGCAGGATCATTCATCGCGAGGGCGTCAGTGTCGACGTTCCAGGACCACAAGGTGACCCCCGCCGCTTCGATGGCACGAACGAGATTATTCGGCTCCCATAGAAGGGGCTTCAGAGTCTCCGCAGTGGTTGTCATCTAGTCTCCAGGGTTCTGTCTGCTGCAGAGGGAATGCGCCCGGTCACCCCGTCTGCTTTCGCAAAACCGCCGGTAAACCCGCAACTGCGAGGAAGGTGGCACGGTGCCATGGATATTAGCTGGCCGAAGCGCTGGCCCCATCGCTCTCCGAGCGATAGTGAACGGGAGACGCGGCCCATCTATTCGTTGATGCCAACTCGTGAGGTCACTCGTCGGCTGCCATTCTCGGATTCCGCTTGGCCTGTTTTCCCTTCAGGCGCGCTGCCGCTCGTGTAGCGCTTGCCGGTCACAATCTCAAGAACGCCCACGCCGCGTGCAGGGCTCCGAACTCATGTGACAGTAGGTGACGGATTGCGCGTCGGCTGATTCCATTGGGGCGGTTTGATTCGAGGAGCCGCCGCCATGAACCTTTCTGCCGACGAATGGAGT
>NZ_JAZHLI010000155.1:0-3025 GCF_036549475.1 Aurantimonas sp. A2-1-M11
TCCGGACAGCCCGCTCACGGACCTCCGGCGAATATCTCTTCGATGTCGATTTTGTCATGATGACCCCATTCTCTCAGGAAATGAGGTCTCCGGGAAACCCGGGGCGGTTCAGGATCGATGTTCGGGGACTCATTGGCAGACCAAATGAGAGTGGGCCTCGAGAACAGAGCATGGAAATCGCCGCCAACGACCTGGCCAAAAAGATCGCAGCCGCCGAAAGGGAACGGACGGTGTGGGACGCAGGCCGTCGAGCGTTCCGCGCAAAGGGCACCGCGGCTCCCAATCCGCACTCGGCACGCTCGTCCGATCACGCGCTCTGGGCCGATGGGTTCGATGCCGAGCGGAAGCCAAAACGGGTTCCTGTGTGGATCGATGACGACGAGCCCGCAATCGACCAGCCTGTGCCGCAACTCCGATAGCATCCGCCGCCGCGGTGAGGGGAACGCACTGCGTGCCCACCACCCATGGTATTGGGTAGTGGCCAACGATTGGTCGCGGCCATCCATTTTGAATGAGAGCGTCGTTGCTCATCATCGTGCACCTCCGCTACGAAATGAACTCTCATCCGTTCTCCTGCCGAAGGAGAACCCTGTGAAAACTGATCCGAAGAACCCATCACCCGTCGTCGGCACAGATGACCCGCCGAAAGTTTCGCTCTCGAAGGCCCCGAATGCTCGCCGTCGAGGCGAGAGCGCCGGTCAGCCGGGCAGCGGGGTGTCCGACGAAACTGGCAATCTCTTTGAACCAAGGTCCGAAGAGGAGGAGCGGCTGATCGACGCTGTTCTTGAAACCGAGGAACGACCGATGTCTCAAATCCAGAGATGCCCTACGATTTTGATCACGCGCGAAAGCAAAGCAAGGTGAAGCCGAGGGACTAGCCGGCCGGGAACCGCGGCCCCGATCAGCCTATTCTGCTTCGAGCGAACTTTAGGCCGAGGCGCGCGCGCTTAGCCGCGTCCTACTAACCCGAGAGTATCATGAAAGCCGATCAACTGATGCAGATCCGGGACGAAATATCCGCCCCACTCATGGCGAAAATAGCGGGTAACGTCGAAGCCGAGCATGGGGCAGTCATCCAGGCCGCCACACAACTTGAGCAATTCGGCAGCATGGGCGGATCCACGCGTGAAAAAGCCGAGGCCGAGATCGTACGCATGATGCGGCGCTTTAATGACACTCAAGACGACTCCCTTGGGCGATGGCCCGTCTCGACGTTCATGAGCGATCGCGACAAGCGTGCCGACCGTCTTCGTGCAGCCCTGGCTGCCTGCATCGCCGCACACATAACAGGCCGGTATGAGCCGATGGTCGCCGCAACCGAAGCTGCTCGCCGACGGGCGAGATAACCCGCTCACTATGGGTCGAAGGCGTTCAGCGACTTAGGGTCCGCTCGAGAAGAGCATCGTCCACGGCCATGGCCGCGCAAAGGCAACAGTTGGTGCGGGCAGAGCCTGCTTATCAAGCCGTCGAGGCTGTTCACACGAACCGAGCTACGTCTGCGTGCAGCCCGGCCGTGACAATCGAACATCCGGCGACAGGACTCCAGGTGGAGTCGGTCCCCTCGATCTGCGTTTCAGCCATGTCGTCCTCCCGAGCGGTTTCGGACAACGCCTGTCATGAAACCACTCCGCGCAGGGGGTTTATAAACTCAAGCCCGGCGAAGTCCTTTTCATTATCGGTGACAACTACGCAGCCGTTGGCGTCGGCGGTCGATGCGACGATCATGTCGAGGCCGCTGCGGGGACGGCCCGAGGACGTTCCGTCAGCCATCAGCCGCCCCCAGATCAGCCCGGCGCGGTCATCGAACGGCAGGATGCGCCCGGCGAACAAGGCTTGCGGTCCTTCGGGACCAGCGAACCAGGCTTCGAGAGCTTCGCGCTTCTTGCCCGCCGACTTCTCTAGGATACCGCGCCGAATTTCTGCGACTGTCAGCGACGCGATGAACAGCGCGTCATCGCGCTGCTCCGTCATCCAGTCCAGCAGGGAAGCGGACGGCTGCGGCTTTACCGCATTGCTAATGATGTTGGTGTCGAGCAGATAGCGCGTCACAAATCGATCCTGCGACCTTCTTCACGAGCCCGATCGAGGTCGAGATCGGCGCCGACCAGCGGCGACCGCCGCAATGCCTGGAGGATGCCGCCCTGATGTGGTGGCTCGCCGGACACGATCTGCTGGACCATCGTGCGCGCCTGCGTCGCTTCGGGCCCGTCATCGGCAAGGCGGCGAGCAAGGGCACGGATCAGCTCGCGGTCTGCGTCGAGCGCCTGAACCTCGAAGCGCGCGATGCCACGCTGTGCCTGACGCGACCGATAATTGCGAATGGCGCGCTTCTGTGCAGCATTGGTCATCATCAGCCTCCTCGATATGTCTGGATATATATCCCATCGCGGCCGCTTTAACAACGGCCTTGTCGAGGTATTTGCGTCTCGATGGTATCTCGAAGTGAGCCAACGAACAGTTGCGAACGTGGTAGATTGTCGGTGCGAGGTCGGTTTGGAGGCAGGCACGCCGTGGCTCCAGTCGTTCCAGGTCCAACCGGCTGTCGACACAAGCGTGATCGCGATGCTCTTGCGCCGACGCACCTCGGCAAATCGCTGCTCGATATTAGCATCGAACTGAGCAGCCCGTTTGACGCGCTTCACTGGGAAGACGCGTTTTCAGGGACCGCTAAATCCGGACGCCGGCGAAGACTTCCGCGACATCGTCCGGCACGCGGCGGACATATTGATAGACTCCGTTTCGCGAGGTGACATAGCTAGGCAAGAGCATCGAATCGTCGTCCATGTTATGCAGTTCGGGCTCTGTCGAGTCCGAATTCGCGCAAACTGGCTAGCAATTACAATCGCTTGACTGGAAAAAATGGTGGGCCCGGCAGGATTCGAGCCGCGACGGCATTAAACCAATGATTACAATTAGTCCGCCCTGAATAATGGCTAAGCCGTTGAAGCGACGCACCCGGAAAGACGTTTGGACGTATGGGGTTTCGCCGTTTTTGGCTGGCTTGCTTGCAGGAACCAGACAAGCC
>NZ_JAZHLI010000156.1:0-3003 GCF_036549475.1 Aurantimonas sp. A2-1-M11
CGCAAGTCCGATGAAACCGATCTTCCCATGGTGCGTATCCTCCCGCACACAAGGAATCAGAATACGTCTCCAAGCGGAACCATCCGATTCACACTTATTACTGGACGCTCTAGCCATTATTCAGGGCGGACTAAGGCACCGACCTGATTCGGAGCCAGTCTCAGGGAAGCAGGGTGCGCAGATTCGCCAATCTCGCGCGCTGCTGCGACGAACTTGCCGTCAACCCGCGCGCCGACGACGGGCGCGCGGATGGGCGTCGTCGTAGATCGTCAGCAGCCGGGCCTGGTCGACGGCGGTATAGTTCTGGGTGGTCGACAGGCTGGCATGGCCCAGGAGATCCTGGATGGTGCGCAGATCGCCTCCGCCGGCCATAAGATGGGTTGCGAAGGAATGGCGCAGCGCATGGGGCGTGGCGCTGTCGGGCAGGCCGAGGACACCGCGCAGCCGCGCCATGGCGCGCTGGACGATCTGCGGCTGCAGCGGTCCGCCCCGGGCACCGCGAAAGAGGGGCCCGTCGGGCGGCAGCGGGTAGGGGCACAGCCGGCGATATTCGGCGGCCGCTTCCAGAACGGCCGGCAGCAGCGGCACCAGCCGGGTCTTGCCGCCCTTGCCGGCGACGGGCATCGAGCGCGCGGTCGCGTCACCCAGCGCATTGCCCGGCAGGGACAGGGCTTCGGAAATGCGCAGGCCGCAGCCATAGAGCAGCGTCAGGATGGCGACGTCGCGGGCGGCGATCCATGCTTCGGCGGCAAAGGCGCCGGCTTCTTCCGTCACCGCCATGGCGTCGCCGACGCTGAGCGGGCGCGGCAGGGATTTCGGCTGCCTGGGCGCGCGCATCGCCTTGGCACCGGCGGAGGAGGCCAGACCCTTGCGCTCCAGGTGACGGATGAAGGACCGCACGCCCGCAAGGCCGCGCCCCAGGGTCTTGGCGCCGGCACCGTCGCGGCGGCGCGACGCCAGGAAGCCGCGCAGATCCGCCGTCTTCAGGTCCGCGACGTCGGAAAGCTGTGCCGGGCGGGCATGATAGTCGGTCAGGAAGACGAGGAACTGCCGCAGATCCCGCTCATAGGCGGCGATCGTGTGCGGGCTGCTGCGGCGCTCGTCGGCCAGGATCGTCAGCCAGGCCGCCTTCTCGTCGAGCAGCGGCTTCGTCGCATGGACCAGGATCGTTTCCGCCATTGCAATCGTCGTGCCTCGTTCGGGGTCATCTGGACGGCGCCAGTCTGGCCCGCAATGGTGAACGCTTCGTCAGGGCCGGAACCGAACGCCTCAGTGGCAGTTTCCGGGGCAAGGCATGCGGGACGAGATCCCGTCTGCGCCTAAGACCGATTCGGCTCGGCCGCAATGGCCACCGCGACAAGGAGAATCCCATGAAACGGCATGCAACGGCAATCTGGAAGGGTGCGCTCGGCGACGGCACCGGCGCGATCACCACCCAGTCGGGCGCCCTGTCCGACAACGGCTATTCGTTCAAGGCCCGCTTCGAGGACGAGAGCGGCAAGTCCGGCACCAATCCGGAAGAGTTGCTGGCGGCCGCCCATGCCGGTTGCTTCGCCATGCAGCTCTCGCACCTTCTCGCCGAGAACGGCACGCCGGCGCAGGAGCTGAAGGCCACCGCGACGGTTAATGTCGAACAGGTCGAGGCAGGCTTCGAGATCAAGTCCAGCGCCATCGTCCTGAAGGCAACGGTGCCGGGCATCGAGCCGGCGAAATTCGACGAGCTCGCGCAGACGGCCAAGAGCGGCTGTCCAGTCTCCAAGGCCCTCGGCGCGATCACCGTGACGCTGGACGCCAAGCTCGCCTGAGCGGCGCCCATGACGAACCAATTCGGCCCGTGCCATTCTCTGGCGCGGGCAGAAATGTGTCTGTCCGATCGCGGCGGCGGGCCGGATCACCGCCCGTGACAGCTCACTCGGTGCGACGCTTGCGCCCGTAGAGTTCGAGCCGGTGGGAGACGATCTCGTAGCCCAGTTCCCGGGCAATTTCTTCTTGGAGCCACTCGATCCGGTCAGAGCGGAACTCGACCACGTCCCCGGAATCGATGTCGATCAGATGATCGTGGTGGTCGCCATCGGCGCGCTCGAAGCGGGACGGCCCCCCCTCGAAGACATGGCGCTGGATCGCGCCCTTCTCCTCCAGGAGCTTCATCGTCCGGTAGACCGTGGACAGCGAGATCGACGGATCGACCCCGGCGGTGCGGCGAAAGATCTCCAGCGCGTCGGGATGGTCGTCGCCGGCGGCCAGGATGGTCAGGATGATCCGGCGCGGCCGGGTGATGCGCACGCCGGCATCGCGCAGGATGCGCTCGTAGCGGCCCGGCCGGTTGGCCTCGTCCCTGTCTCCCATCTCTGCGTCCCCATGCCATCGCGTCTCGCCGCTCCGGGCGCCCTTGATCCGGCCTAATACCAAATGCGCCGAAAGGAAAATGCCGGCCAGGCCGGATGGTCGCCGGGCGCCATATCGGTATCGGGCTCCGACCGCGCGCTGCCGTTCGCCGGACGGCGGAGGGAGAGGCCGAACGCCACGCCGGGGCGATGTCGCGCGCACCGTTTCCGCCAAAACACGGCCGGGGAAGGGGATTGTCCTCACAGGCCCCGGCGGGCCCAGATGAATCTGCGATGACGCCGGGGAAGCCTGCGGGACAGGGCTGGGCGGCTTTCGGAAAAATTTCGTTCGGCGCGTTTTTCTGCGAAAACCGTGTTGACTTCGAAAGCGGGCAGGGCCTATAAGCCACTCATCGACGGCGAGGGCGCCGCCGGCGAGCCCTTTGGTTCGCTCTGGATTTGGCCCGCACCGCAGATATTCAGAAGACTTCGCCGGCAACGGCTGATCTTCATTAGGGTCCTGGAGGCGCAAGCCTCGACCGGCCCGCCGCCATTGTTTGTTCTGATGGCGTGCTCTTTGACAATTGAAGATTGAGAAGAAAGAGAAGCGTGGGCGGCGGATTGTTTGCCTGGAGCTTCGTGCCGATTTCCTTTTCGGTATCGAGGTATCCATGAGAGA
>NZ_JAZHLI010000157.1:0-2845 GCF_036549475.1 Aurantimonas sp. A2-1-M11
CTCGCGCACGACCTCCCGGCAACTCGTCAACGGGTCAAGCCGAAAGACGCAAGCCTGAAACCGCTCTGAAACAAAAAAATCTGCTCCCCGCGGTCCAGGCCGGATGCGTACCTCGATCCCGCCGATATCATCGCTGTTCGTTCGACGCTGGCAGGTCGAGGTTACCTTTGCTGAACCCCGCGCCCAACTCGGCGTCTAAACCGGCGGCAATGGTCCGACCCAGCGGCAATGGTCCGACAGGGCAATTGCCGCCAAACCTTCTCTGCGTCTACAGACTTGTCCTCGCCACATCGGGGAACGGCATAAAATTCCCCGACCGCCTCGTCCGTATGGCTGAAGCTTCTGCTTCGCCGCGTAGCGTACGAGGTGACGAGGTCGAGCTGATAGCCTGAGGGAAAAAGAGCTGGGCAACGCAAAACCCCGGGCAGAGCCCGGGGTTTCTCCACAGTCCGCAGAAATGAGATGAAACAACACTCACTCCTTTAGGTTAGGTGTTTTCCTTAGCCGCCGGCGCCGCCTCCAGGTCCTCCTCCGCCGCCGCCGCCGCTGGAGCCGCCCGTGCCGCCGCCACCGGACGCGTTGCCGCTGTCGCCGCCGCTGGAGCCGCCCGTGCCGCCGCCACCGGACGCGTTGCCGCTGTCGCCGCCGCTGGAGCCGCCCGTGCCGCCGCCACCGGACGCGTTGCCGCTGTCGCCGCTGCTGGAGCCGCCCGTGCCGCCGCCTCCGGACGCGTTGCCGGTGTCGACGCCGCTGGAGCCGCCCGTGCCGCCGCCACCGGACGCGTTGCCGCTGTCGCCGCCGCTGGAGCCGCCCGTGCCGCCGCCACCGGACGCGTTGCCGCTGTCGCCGCTGCTGGAGCCGCCCGTGCCGCCGCCACCGGACGCGTTGCCGCTGTCGCCGCCGCTGGAGCCGCCCGTGCCGCCGCCGCCACCGGACCCATTGCCATTGCCGGACCCGTTACCGTTACCGTTACCGCCGCCGCCACCGGACCCATCGCCATTGCCGGACCCGTTACCGTTACCGTTACCGCCGCCGCCACCGGACCCATTGCCATTGCCGGACCCGTCACCATTGCCGGGCCCGTTGCCATTGCCGGGCCCGTTCACCGATCCTATTCTGGGTCCGCTGCTGCGCCCGATAACTGACCCTGCTCCATTTCCATCGGAGCCGTTTCTCAGAATCGTAGAGATCAGCGAGGTGGTAATTGGCGGGCATTGAGCAATCTGTTCCGAGCTGAGAATGCTGGCCCGGTTGCTGGCGATGCAGCAAAGCGCGAAGTTGGCTTGGGTCAGCGGCTGACACTGCGCAAGCGCCAGCCGCGGTCGGATGGTTTGTTGCGCTTCCGCCGCCGTCGGCCAAGAAGCCGCTGCGACCGCCGCTGAAAGGAGCAGAGCCCTGGAGCGCTTGCTCAAACGAATACTGGGGTACTGTTGCATCACTTCCTCCATTGGAAAAAAAATGCGCTCCAGTCCCCTGAATGGTGCGTAATTCGAAGTTACGACTGATAGTATCGATTTGTTAAGTACGCCAATCGATTTATATCAATGGGACGCATCAATTGAGCTAGGCTTTCTCTTAATGTAGGGGGAGGCTTGCGAGAGGGAAAACGATGATTCGTTCAGCGACGCTTGTGGTGGCCTTAGCATTGGCAGGCTGCAGTCAAACCATGGAAACAGGTGCGCTGAGCGCGCGGGGTTTCGCCTATCCTAGCCAAGCCATGCCCTCGGGCCCGGCGATGACGACTTCCGGCCGCGCCTTCGCTCCGCCTGCTTTCTATTCATTCTGCGCCAATGAGCCCGTATTGTGCGGTACGCAAGGCGAGAAGAAATTGGTCGATCTGACGCCGCAGCTGCATGCGCAACTCGAACGCGTGAACAAATCCGTCAACCGCCGGATCCGAGAGCGCGCCGATCCTGGGAATACCGGTGCGGATAAGTGGGAACTGCCGGCCACTGAGGGCGATTGCGAAGACTTCGCTATCCTTAAAAAGGCCGAGCTAATGAAGCGAGGCTGGCCTGCCTCTGTCCTCTTGTTGACGGTGGCGACCATGGGTAACGAAGGCCATACCGTGCTGACAGTGCGCACCAGCAACGGCGATCTCGTGCTGGACAATCGCGTGAACCGGGTGAAGGACTGGTCTTCCACGCCATATCGCTATTTCGCGAGGCAATCTCAGACGGATGGCAGTCAGTGGCAGCGAGTCTGATGCGCTGCGCCGGTGACATGACAGGATTTGATGGGAGACGATCGGATGATCTCTGACCGCGATGGCGCAAGGGCTTTCGCTGCATAGTGGCCGAGACTACTGGCGTTGCTACACCGGTACCGCGACCGCAGCTCCTGTCATCGACGCTTGATAATGACATAACAATCCGCGGCTATTGACCCAAGGCGCGCGAAGGAAATTACCGCCGAGCACCACCATCGGAGTTGCCGTCTAGGCGGCGAACGAGGCGAGGAACGCCGCAGGGTGGGGCTACTGCACTGACTCAGTCAGAAGCTACACGCGACGCTCGGAGTTTTGCCGGGATTGTCTCTGCCGGCTTGGTCCAGACGAATGGCTGGGGGGTGGTATTCTGGCGTCGGATAAAGGCGCGGATGGTATCCTGGAGGTCAGCTGCGGAGTTAAAAACGCTCCGCCGCATCGCTCGGCGGGTGAGGACGAGAAGAAGTTCTCGACAGCGTTGAGCCAAGGCCCGCAGGTTGGTGTGAAGTGGAACACCCAGCGGGGATGGGGATGTCCCGATCGATGTTGAACTTCTGAAGTGGCGGCGTTGCCCGCCTTGAGCCGGTAGGCTCGGGGTGTCGAATCCACTTCGGAGAGCAACGCCATGAAGAAAGATAT
>NZ_JAZHLI010000158.1:0-2820 GCF_036549475.1 Aurantimonas sp. A2-1-M11
TGGATCGAGGCGCGGTTCGACAAGCGTGTTCATCCCGCCAGCCTGTCGCGCATCCTGCGCCGTAACGGCTTTTCGCGCCAGAAAGCCCGGCCGACCCACCCTCAGAGCGATCCCGGGGCGCCAGGCGCGCTTTAAAAAAAAGGGCTCGCCGAGGCCCTGAAAGCGGCAAACGTCGACCACCCCGACAAGCGGATTGCGCTCTGGTATCAAGACGAAGCACGGGTTGGCCAGAAAGGCCGCCTCTGCCACCGCTGGTGGACCCGCGGCAAGCGACCACCCGGGCTTTGCGACCAGCGCTTCGACTGGACCTACATCTTCGGCGCCGTCGAACCCTCCACCGGCCAGTCCTTCGCCCTGGTCCTGCCCTATGCCGACAAGGCGATGATGAACCTCTACCTCGCCGAGTTCGCCCACACCATTCCGGACGACGTCCATCCCGTCATGGTTCTCGACGGCGCCGGATGGCACGGCGAAAAGGCCCTCGACGTACCGGCGAACATCACCCTCGTCGCGCTTCCGCCCTACAGTCCCCAACTCAACCCGGTCGAGCGGCTCTGGCTCTATCTGCGCGAGACCTCCCTCAGCCTCTGCGTCTTCCGCGACAGGCAAGCCATCATCGACGCNCAGTCCCCAACTCAACCCGGTCGAGCGGCTCTGGCTCTATCTGCGCGAGACCTCCCTCAGCCTGTGCGTCTTCCGCGACAGGCAAGCCATCATCGACGCATGCTGCGATGCCTGGAACCGCGCCACCAGAGATCCGAGCCGCATCCAATCCCTCTGCAACTATCCCTATATCAAAGCGGTCAGTTCATGAGCGGGTCGGTATCAGTGCTATTTCACCCGAAACATTGGGTTTGATCCGGCGCCTGGAAGCGATGCCAGAATTGTCGCGGCGATCATCAATCATGGCGATTGATCGCATCATAGATGCCATCGAGAGCGCGAACCCGGAACGGGACCTGGCATAATCCTCGAACGCCCGTGCATCTGGTTGCGATTGCTACCGGCTTCCTCGTTGTGGTCATCCCCACCGAGCGGTCCGGACGATCCTGATGAAAACAAAAAGCCCGGCCGCTCCAATTAGTCTAATGAACGACCGGGCCCCTCTCACGCACTCACGATGCGCGCCTGCTATGCTATCGTCNCGTTGTGGTCATCCCCACCGAGCGGTCCGGACGATCCTGATGAAAACAAAAAGCCCGGCCGCTCCAATTAGTCTAATGAACGACCGGGCCCCTCTCACGCACTCACGATGCGCGCCTGCTATGCTATCGTCAGGTGATGGATGCAGCAATGCGAGCGCATTCTCTCCGCCAGGTGCGGCGAGCCCCGATACGAGCATCGGGGCTCCGTGGATGGTTCGATACCCATCAAACGGTAACCAGTTGCCGACTGATCGCATTCAGAAACAAAGGCTGTACGCTGCGCAGGCGGATCCGGGCTTTGTTGAAACGAACTGGGGGGTAGAGTCCCAGGCGCCCACCCGGATCCGCACGGGCGTGATCGCGTCGCTTCAGCCACGCCGCCACACTGTTCATAAGGTTTGAGACTTTTCTGCGCCCGCCCCCGCTCTGAGTGCATGGCGACTTCTGCCGCCCCTGCCGGCCTCGCGCAGTCGCCGGAGCCAAGCCGTCCTAGCTTACAACGCGAGGTTGCCAAGGTTCGCCGCCTCGGGCTTTTGTCGCCGCTGCGGCCTTCGGAACGTAATGCGCTATTCGTCATGTCGGCCGACGGTGGCCCATACTCAACCGCGAATAGACGTGAGATAGTCCTTGGTGCGCGTGGTCTGAAGACCCGCCATCCCAAACTGATGCTCGAGCCTCTCCCAAGCGAGAAACTCCGCTCGCGAGATGCGATACTTTTCACACGCCATCTCGGTAGTTAGATCCCCCCGGGCCACAGCATCAATGACTTGAGCCTTTCGACGAGGCGTCTATCTTTTAACGTCCGTTGAAGGCAAATCCTCACGCATGGCAGGTCACCTTGGATAAGATCAACGTCCCACAAATTATAATTGAATGCGGCTGTATTTTGACGTTGGCAGTTCCTCTTCAAAGAATTATGCCAAGCTTAACAATGTATGTCGTTCGGTCGGCGTGCTCTATAGTCCCGCCACAGCCTCGCGCGCGATCGCAACCACCAACCGGGAAGGCCTCGTGCTGGCCGCCAAATCCTTCGAGGGCAATCCGTATGATGGCCACACGCTCGCAGCAACCGTCGACCAGGCGGTGGAGATCGGCGGCGTTAATCCAGCCCGCATCTACGTCGACAAGGGCTATCGCGGTCAGGACGATGCCGGCTCTGACTCGGTGATGATTGCCGGGAGAAAACGCGGCCTGACCGCGCCGATGAAACGGGAGCTGAAGCGACGATCGGCCATCGAGGCTACCATTGGGCACATGAAGACCTATGGGCGACTGGACCGCAACTTCCTCCCCGGCCATGCTGGCGACGCCATCAACGCGCGCCTCGTGGCCGTCGCCCACAATCTGCGCCTCGTTCTCCCCGTCCTCGCGGTTTGGCTTTTCTGGTCCCTGCAAGCAGTCCAGCCGAAAACGGCAAAACGCGATACGTTCGAACGTCGTCCCGGGTGTGTCGCGTCAATGGCTTAGGATATCCGCATCGATAACTGCTACTCTTCCGGCTGTCTTGGCTTGATCGTGTAGTTCCATTCGGGATGGAAGGCGTCGCCGGTGATGTCGAGGCGGGGCGAACTCGGCATCGGAAACTTTGAGACCCTTCTCGTAGATGCGCGTATCGAGCGCACACTCGACTTTGAGGCCGGTCCTGGTTGTCGTTGCGCCGATCAGTTCGACCACG
>NZ_JAZHLI010000159.1:0-2811 GCF_036549475.1 Aurantimonas sp. A2-1-M11
ACCAAACCGAACCAGGGAGCGACAGCCAAAACTGACGACAACCACCACCCCAGCCGCAGCAGCACCAGCCAACTTGGCTGTCGCTGACCGGACATCATGGTTGACGCGCTACAACCGCCTGTCTCGCGGGATCTTTGAGGGGCTGAGGCCATCCTCCTGTTCGGCTGCGCCATTGAATCGCCTGATATCCAACAGCTTCGCTGAGAACAGGAACGAATGCAGCGGCTTGGGGGTGTTGCAGTAACAGGGGCAAAACCCCGGGCGGTCAGGCTGGAGCGCTTCTGGCCCGGATGATGTCGGGGAGCGGGTCGACGACGATGTGACAGTCGACTGGCGTTCACGTCATCGTCGACCGGTCAACTTCTGCAAGATTGGCTGAAGTGGCGCGGGAAGGGTCAGTACCTCTTTTGCCCGATCTATAAGGGCAAGGCAGTAGACCGCGGCCTGAGCCAAACCACCGTGAAGCGTCTCATCAAGTCCGGAGCAACACTGGCTGATGTGGATCCGGTGGAAATCTCGATGTTCAGCGGACATTCCATGCGCGTTGGCGCCGCCCAGGATCTGCTGCAGGCGGGCCGCGACACGGCCGCCATCATGCGCGCGGGCGGATGGAAGTCCATCGCAGTGCTGACGCGCTACCTCGAAAGCGCCGAGCACAATGTCTGGTCTGAGCTGTGAGCTCATTTTGATCCGGAAACTCACGACTTGATGACGTTGGAAGTTGCAAGACCCTGCTTCTCCATAACGTTCCTAGTATCGACCACCAATTTTGCATGTTCAGAGATCAAGCGGTAGTCGACTGCTTCGTGGTCTGTAGCAATCAGGATCGCATGATACCCTGCTATCGACTCCGGAGTGAGTTCGACTGAATGTCGCCCCTGAAACTTGCTGTGCTCTCGCGTGGGCGGAATCACTTGCGCATGCGGATCATGATAGTCGACGTGGGTGCCCCTATTTTCTAGAAGATCCATGAGTTTGAACGATGGGCTTTCACGAATGTCGGAAACATTCTTCTTGTAGGCCAAGCCAAGAATAAGAACACGCGCTGATCCCAAGGACGTCTTTTGTGTGGAATCCAATGCGTTCTCCAATTTGCTGATGACATACTTTGGCATCGACACGTTGATTTCACCAGCGAGCTCGATGAACCGCGTCGACAACCCGTATTCTCGTGCCTTCCAAGTAAGATAAAACGGATCAATCGGTATGCAGTGGCCGCCCAGGCCCGGCCCAGGATAGAACGGCATGAACCCGAAAGGCTTGGTAGAGGCGGCATCGATAACCTCCCAGACATCGATGCCCATGTTGTCATAGATTACCTTTAATTCGTTCACGAGGGCGATGTTCACCGCTCGGAAGACATTTTCCGTGATTTTCACTGCCTCTGCGACTGAAGGCGAAGATACCGCTACGACCCTCTCAACAACGCTTCCGTAAAACGCCTGAACTAGGTTGGATGCGACGGGCCCGTCGCCCGCGACCACTTTCGGAATCGTCACGGTGCGGTAGGTGGCGTTTCCGGGATCTTCTCGCTCCGGGGAAAAGCCGAGAAAGAAGTCCGAACCGCTCGTGAGCCCATCCTGCTCCAGAATGGGCTTTACAACCTCCTCGGTCGTACCAGGGAATGTCGTCGATTCAAGAACGACGAGTTGCCCTTGCCGCAGATGCCGCGCAATCGTTTCGGCCGTAGTCGTTACATAGTGGAGGTCTGGCTCGCGGTAACGAGTCAGGGGGGTCGGCACACAAATCACGATTACATCGCAGTCAACGAGTTCCGCGAAGTCTGCTGTTGCGCGGAAGCGCTTCGCTTCCACGTGAGAACCGAGTTCCACGGCTGGCACGGCATCGATGTAGGACCGGCCGGAGTTCAAGTCCCTGATCTTCCCCGGGTCAACGTCGAATCCGATGGTCGCAAAGTCGC
This sequence comes from Aurantimonas sp. A2-1-M11, assembly GCF_036549475.1. NCBI lineage: Bacteria > Pseudomonadati > Pseudomonadota > Alphaproteobacteria > Hyphomicrobiales > Aurantimonadaceae > Aurantimonas > Aurantimonas sp. A2-1-M11. The sequence continues at coordinate 1,922 of NZ_JAZHLI010000159.1, forward strand.
CGCGTGCGCATGCGATGGCAAGCGGCAAACCAACATAGCCGAGACCGATGACACCGACGATGGCACTTTTTTGCTGTAGCTTCTCGCCGAGCGCGTGATCCTCGAATTGTTTAACATGTTCGTTCATTCGAAATCCTCTGCGCGCTTCATTCGTGTCCTGCTGCATCGTGCCGGTGTGAATGCATTGCTGTTGTTTCCGAAGACCGCTTGTCTCCGACAAGCGCTTCCGGCTACCGCAGCATACTCAGGGCCAATGTTTTTCGGTCGTATAGCGTCGCCGCTTTAGCGCCGTGTATCCGGAGACGTCGAGGTGCTAACCGAAACAATCGTAGCGCTGCAGAGCGCACTTCATGCGCCACGTCATGGCCCCTGCCGGCAAGAGCGATCGCCGGCCCTACCGGGTCCGTCGACCTTCTACGCCACCGCCCTTGCCCAGGAGATGCCCGAGGCCGCCATCCTGCAAGGCGCTCGGTCGCCGACCATATTCGGCCAAAGATGCCCAAGATCGTCACCATTCTCGACAGCGCCGAGGAGGATGTTCCTGCCTACCCCTGCGAGCATCGCGCCAAGTCGCACTGCACGAATCCTATCGAGCGGTTGAGCGGCGAGATCAAGCGGCGCACCGACGTCCCCCGGGGCGGGTTCTGGCATCTTCCCAAACAACAAGGCCATCCTGCGCCATGTCCGCGCCCTCCTGCTCCAGCAGAACGATAAGTGGCCGTCCAGAGGCACCTTACATGACGCTGGGATCCATTGCACCCTTGAGCGATGATCCTCTCAGGGCAATCGCATTTCAGAACAGGCTGAGCAGGCGAGAGAGGAATGCATTGTCCCAGCCTGCCCTTTGGAATTTCCCCTTCAAGGATTCCTTTGAGCCGTCCTTCTGCATG
>NZ_JAZHLI010000016.1:0-85222 GCF_036549475.1 Aurantimonas sp. A2-1-M11
GCGGCGGAATCCCGCCAAACTGTCGATGACAAACAAACGATTGAAGGCCGGGTGGAACGAAAAATTCCTCGTCAGCCTCATCTCGTGAAATTCAACTCACCCGATTCCCCTGCATCCGCTGCATCAACCGGCTGGTCGAGCCGACCGGCGGCAGCGTGCGCCTGAACGATCTGGACGTCACCAAGCTCGGCCGCGGCGAACTGCGCAAGGTGCGGCGCCGCATCGGCATGATCTTTCAGGAATTTGCCCTCGTCGAGCGGCTGACGGTGATGGAGAACGTCCTGTCCGGCCGGCTCGGCTATGTGCCCTTCTGGCGCTCCTTCACCCGGCGCTACCCGCAGGCCGACATCGACACGGCCTTCGCGCTGCTCGACCGGGTCGGCCTGTCCGACCATGTCGACAAGCGCGCCGATGCCCTCTCGGGCGGCCAGCGCCAGCGCGTCGGCATCGCCCGCGCCCTGGCGCAGAATCCCGAGCTTCTGCTGGTCGACGAGCCGACCGCCTCGCTCGATCCCAAGACCTCGCACCAGATCATGCGGCTGATCGTCGAGATCTGCCGGGAGCGCACGCTGCCGGCGACCGTCAACATCCACGACGTCATGCTGGCGCGCATGTTCGTCGGACGGATCATCGGACTGCGCGCCGGCGAAGTCGTCTTCGACGGCCCGCCCGAAGCGCTCGACGACGATGCGTTGACCCGCATCTACGGCGAAGAGGACTGGACGCAGATGCGCGCCGCCGCCGATGATGATGCCGAGGACAGCGCCGCTGTGGCTGCGTTCGCGCAGCAACGCGAAGAGCGCATGGAGAGCCTGGCGTGACAGCTTCGAGCGGAACGGCGCCGCGCCGGACCTGGCGTCGGCCGCCGGTCCTGATTCCCGACCGGCGCTGGCGGATCGCCATCTATGGCGGCGCCCTGATCTACCTCGTCCTGGCCACGGCGACAGTCGACGTCGACTGGATGCGGGTGATGGAGGGCATGGACCGTGCCGGCCGTTTCATCCAGGGCTTCCTCGTCCCCGATTTCACCACCCGGGCCGGAGACATCTGGAAGGGCTTCGAGGAGAGCCTGACCATGACCGTCTGCTCGACGGTCGTCGGCATCCTCTTGTCTGTCCCGATCGGCATCGGCGCGGCCCGCAACATCGCGCCGATGCCGGTCTACGCCGTCTGCCGCGCGATCATCGCCGTCTCCCGCGCCTTCCAGGAGATCGTCATCGCGATCCTGTTCGTCGCCATGTTCGGCTTCGGCCCGTTTGCCGGCTTCATGACCTTGTCCTTCGCCACGATCGGCTTTCTCGCCAAGCTGCTGGCCGAAGACATCGAGGATATCGACGAGGCGCAGTCCGAGGCGATCCGCGCGACCGGGGCCTCATGGTGGCAGCTGGTCAATTACGGCATCCAGCCGCAGGTCATGCCGCGGCTGATCGGCCTGTCGCTCTACCGGTTCGACATCAATTTTCGCGAATCGGCCGTGATCGGCATCGTCGGTGCCGGCGGCATCGGCGCGACCCTCAGCACCTCGATGGAGCGTTACGACTACGATACCGCGGGCGCGATCCTGATCCTGATCATCCTCTTCGTCATGCTCGCCGAATACGGCTCGAGCACCATCCGCAAACGGGTGCAGTGATGCCGGTTTCGCGCACATCGGACGGACCCACCTGGCGACGCCGCACGCGGCAGTCGGACTAGCTGCGCTACGCGGCCTGGGTGGCGCTGGCGATCCTCTTCGCCTTCTGCTGGGAGGTGATGAACCGCGGCACGCTGTGGGTCTTCGTCGAGGACGCGCCGCAACAGGCGGCCGACCTTGCCGCCCGCTCATGGCCGCCGCGCTGGGATTATCTGCCGCGGCTCTGGGAGCCGCTGTGGGACACGATCAACATGGCAACGCTTGGCACGCTGATCGCCGTTCCCGTCGCCTTCCTGGCCGCGCGCAACACCACGCCCAGCACCACGGTGCTGCGGCCGTTGGCGCTGTTCATCATCGTGGCCTCGCGTTCGATCAACTCGCTGATCTGGGCCCTGCTGCTGGTCACCATCGTCGGGCCGGGCCTTCTGGCCGGCATCGTCGCGATCGCGCTCCGCTCGATCGGCTTCATCGGCAAGCTGCTCTACGAGGCGATCGAGGAGATCGACCAGGGCCAGGTCGAGGCCGTGCGGTCGACAGGCGCCAGCCAGGCGCAGGTCATCGATTACGCCATCGTGCCGCCGGTCCTGCCGGCCTTCGCGGGCATCACCGTGTTCCGCTGGGACATCAACATCCGCGAGAGCGCCATTCTCGGCCTCGTCGGGGCCGGCGGTCTCGGGCTGAACCTGCAGGCCTCGCTCAACATGCTGGCCTGGAGCCAGGTGACGGTGATCTTCGCCCTGATCCTGATCACCGTGCTGGTCAGCGAATGGGTCTCGGCCAAGGTCCGCCACGCGATCATCTGAGTGCCGACCGGCGAAACCAGGAGGCTTGCGGAGCTTCCTCACGCCATCGTCCAGAGCTGGAACATCAGCCCGGAGGCAAAGGCACCGATGAGCGACAGGGCGATATAGAGCGCGAAGACCTGTGGTTTGGCCAGCGCCCATACCGCCATCGCCGCCGGGATCGAGGTGACGCCCCCGGCGACAAGGAACGCCATGCCCGCGCCCGGCGCCATGCCCTGCTCGATCAGCCCGCCGACCAGCGGAAGTGCGGCGTAGCCGTTCAGATAGGCCGGCACGCCTACCAATGTCGCGGTCACGATGGGCAGGAGACCCTCGCCGCCTAGCGCGGCCGTCACCATCTCGGCCGGTATCCACGCCAGCATCAGGCTTTCGAGGATGAAGGCGAGCGTCAGCCACGTGGCGAGGAACAGGGTTGTGGCGAGGGCGGTCCCGCCGAATTTCGCCCGGCGCTCGCCGTCTTGCCAGAAACGCCAGACCACGGGCTTGGGCGCGCGGATCTTCGATCCGCCGCAGCCACCATTGCCGATTCCCTCGCGCAGCGGATCGGACAGCGCGCCGCCACGCGCCAGGACATAGACGACCGCCCCGCCGAAGAGGCCCAGCCCGATGGCTGCGACGGTCTTGGCCACCGCGAACTCCACATCGAGCACGCCCATGGTCAGGACGAACATCGACGGGTCCATGATCGGCGAGGCCAGCCAGAACGCCATCACCGCCGAGAGTGGCACGCCCATCGCCAATAGCGCCGCAATCAAAGGGATCACCCCGCAGGAGCAGAAGGGCGAGATGCCGCCCGCCAGCGCTCCCAACCCGATCATCAGCAGCGGCGCTCCGGTAAATGCCCTGGCGATCAGATTGTCCGCCCCGGTGGCATTCGCCCAGGCGGCTATGGCGATCGACAGCACCAGGAAGGGCGCCGTGCTCAGAAGCGCCCGACCGGCGAACAGCGCACTGTCCGAGGCCTGGGTCGGATCGAAGACCGCCAGCGCGGCAAGGATCAGCGCCGAAACGAGCCATATGCGCTGGTCCCGCCAGAGATACGTCAGCGTTGACCGGAGGCCGGGTGTGGAAAGCGTCGCGTCAGTCATCACCAAATCCCCGGATTTCCAGTTTTTTCAGGGCAAGAGAAATTGCTGGATGCGTCATGCGGCATCCTCCGCAGGCTGCACCGCCACGCCGGAACAGCATTCGGACGTCAGGAAGCCGAGCACCCGGCGCATCGCCGGGTAATCGACCCGGTTGAAGACTTCGCGTCCCTGCCTGTCCTGCAAGACAAGCCCCGCATCGACCAGCGTCGACAGGTGATGCGCGAGCGTCGAGGGAGCGAGGCCGAGATGCTCACCGATATCGCTGACCCTGAGACCGTCGTCCCCCGCCTTCACCAGCAGGCGGAAGATCGAAAGACGGGCATCATGGCCGAGGGCGGCAAGCGCACGGGCGTTGGGGCTGATCGTGGTCATGCCGCTAAAATAACTACAATACTGGTTTTGTAAAGGGTTCGTGGTCTGGCGCTACGCCATCCGCCGACGGTGCAATGTGTTCCGGTACCCGGCCTGGATGAAATCCTGATTATCGGGATCGTTGGCCGGTCGCGTCTGCCGCTCGTCTTCAGTTGGTTGCCGCCGGGCTCTTCACTGTCCAGGGCAGCCACCCTCCGCACAACTGACTGGCGCCTATTCAACGTGATCACTTGCCGGCGCCCGCCAGCCACTGCGCTTGGCGGGCGTCTGATCATACAGGCACCCGTTTCACCTCCTCTCGGCATCGAAACCATCGGCCCATAGAGCGTGATCGGAAGAGCGCGGCGAGTGCGGATCGAGAGCCGAGGCGCCTTCGGCGCGGAATGCTCTACGGCCTGCTTCCCAGACCGCCCTTTCGCATTCGGCGGCAGCGATCTTCTCGGCGAGGCCGTTAGCGGCGTCGTCCATGGGCAGTTCTCGACGTCCGCACACTCATCAGGCTGCCAACAAGGCCCCAACATCGACCCTGGTCAACGCTCTGTCATGCGGGTCGCCGTGTCAGCTGATCCTGGTATCCCGTCTGCCGCTCGATCCCCCGCATCACGGCTTTCCAGCGGCGCGCGGCATCCTCGGGATCGACCACCTTTGCGAGCCGGCGAAATGTCGGGGGCGGCGATCCGTGCGCCCTACGGCCCGTCCTCGGTGGCTCGTTGGAGCCGATCTATAATTCGGGGGACCTGAGTTGATGTGACGTCAATGAATATGGACGCGGCTACCCGTCTTCTCCTGTCAGTTCGAGCATCGCCTTGATGGCGGCCGGGTAACCCGCAGGACCCAGCCCGGCAATGACGGCGGTCGCCACCGTCGAGATCAACGAGCGATGATAGATCGCTTCGCGTCGATGAATGTTCGAAATGTGAAGTTCGATGATCGGGCCCGGAAACATTTTCAGCGCGTCGAGGATGGCAATCGAGGTGAAGGTGAAGGCGGCCGGGTTGATGACGATCCCGCGGGCCGGAAGATCGATCGCCGCGTGGATCCACCCGATGATCTCGTGCTCGGCGTTCGACTGGTGGAATTCGAGTGGAACGGTGCCTGCCGCCTGGCGACAGAGCACCTCGACCTGCGCGAGCGTCGTGCGGCCGTAGATCTCCTGCTCGCGCGTTCCCAGACGGTTCAGATTGGGACCATTGAGGACATGGATCGGGGCGGTCATGGATTCTCCTGCGTGGCGACCTGCTCAGCCCTGGTAACCGAACAGGCGCGGCAGGAAGAGAACGAGATCGGGAACGAAGGTGATCAGGGCGAGCACGACGAGCATCGAGATCAGGAAGGGCGTCACCTCGCGCACCAGCTCGCGCAGCGAGACCTGCGCGATATTGGTCATGATGAACAACAGCAGCCCGTAGGGCGGGGTGATCAGGCCGAGCATGATGTTGACGACGCACAGAATGCCGAAATGCACGAGATCCACGCCGAGAAGCTGGGCTGTGGGGATCAGGACGGGCACCACGATGAGAAGGATCGTCGTCCCTTCCAGGAGGCAGCCCAGGACGAGGAGAAGCACGTTCACGACAAGCAGGAAGGTCGTCGGAGAGAGGTCATAGGCCTCAAGGGTCGCGCTGACCGCCCGGGGAATGTTCTCGACGGTCACGACGTAGTTGAAGACCAGCGCTCCGGCGATCAGCATCCCGATCGAAGCCGTCGTGCGGGCGCTGGCCAGCAGCGAGCGGTACGTGCCGGCCCAGCTCGCGGTTCGATAGAGCAGGGCGGAAATGAGGAAGGCATAGGCGGCAGCGATCGCGGCCGCCTCGGTCGGCGTCGTCACGCCGCTGTAGATGCCGCCGAGCAGGACGACGGGCATCATCAGCGCCGGGAAGGCGCGCAAGGTGATGCCCGGGATTTTCCGGAGCGGGACGGGTTCCTCCACCGGGAAGTTCCGGCGCCGAGCGACCGTCGCGATGATCCCCATCTGCGCCAGCCCCATCAGCAGCCCCGGCACGATCCCGGCGAGGAAGAGGTAGCCGATCGACGCATCCGACACGAGCGAGTAGATGACGACGGGGATCGAGGGCGGAATAATCGGGCCGATGACGGCGGAGGCCGCGGTCAGGGCGGCCGCGAAACTCGGCGGATACCGGCCGCCAGCGGTCATCATCTTCTGCATCATCTTGCCGGTGCCGGCTGCGTCCGCGATGGCGGAGCCGGACATGCCGGCGAAGATGATGCTCTGGACGACGTTGACCTGCGCCAGGCCGCCGCGGAACCGGCCGACGAGGGCGTTGCAGAAGGCAAGCAGCCGCTCGGTCATCGAGCCGCTGTTCATGATCTCCGCCGACAGGATGAACAGCGGAACGGCGAGCAGGATGTAGCTCGTATACATGCCGTTCAGGAGCTGTTCCGCGACCGTCCCCATGTCGAGGCCCGCAAGGAACAGGTAGAGGATCGAGCCGCCGATCATGGCGTGTCCGATCGGCAGACCGAGCAGACTGAGGGCCACGATCGCCAGAATGCAGAGCGAGAAGGGGCTCATCAGACGCCGGAACCCGGCATCGTGAGATCGGGCTCGCTCGTCCTGCCACGCAATGCCGTCCAGAGGATCCAGCCGTACCGGACGATGACCGCGAGGGCGAACAGGACGTAGATGGAATAGAGAAGGTCGAAACGGATCTTGAGATAGGCCGTCGCCTGTACCTTCATGAAGGTCACGTAGTCGATGACGGCCGGCAGGGACCCGAGATAGAGAGCGAGGATCGTGATCGCAGTGACGATCGTCATGATCCTTCGGGCTCGGCCGGGGACCGATCCGTAGACGAGGTCGAACCGGATTTCCTCGTCCTCGCGCACGACGAAGGCGGCGCCCCAGAGGACCATCCAGACCCACATCACCACCGTCAGTTCCGACGTCCAGCCCACCGGCCAGTTCAGGATGTAGCGCGAGACGATCTGGAGCAGGAAGGCGAGGAACATCACGGCGAGCATCAGCGCAAGAAGATTCTCGGCGCGGCGGCGCAGCCAGGCGCCGGCTTTGTTGGCATCCATGCGATGCAAAATCTCCTCCCCACGCCTGAATCGGTGGCCGCGCGCCCCAAGAGGCAGATCGCGGCCACCCATGCAGGATGCTATCGGGTGTCCTGGCGAGACGGAAAGGGCATGATCAGAGCGCGTTGATGCGCTCGAGCATCCCCTCGGGCCAGTTCGTGGCAAGGTCGGATTCGGAATACATCTTCTGGGCGTGGGTCCGGAACGCCTCGACGTCGGGCTTGTACAGTTTCAGGCCGCGCTCCTCGAAGGACGTCGCCAGTTCCTCTTCCTGCCTGAGGTGCTCCGCCGTGCTCCACTCGATGGCCTCGTCAGCGGCGGCCTGGAACGCCTCCTGCTGCTCCGGCGACATCCCGTTCCAGACGTCCGAGGAGACCGTCAGAAGGTCGTAGCCGACGAGGTGGGAGGTCAGCACGATCTGCGACATGACCTCGAAGAACTTCATGTTCTCGACGTTCGGGAGCGGATTGTCCTGACCATCGATCGCACCGGTCTGGAGGCCGGTATAGACTTCGGCATAGGCCATCGGGGTCGGATTGGCTCCGAGTGCCTGTCCCAGGAACTGCCATGCGTCGCCGCCCGGCATGCGCAGCTTGATCCCGGCCATGTCAGCCGGCGTCTCGATCGTCTTGTCGGATTTCAGGCCCACCTGCCGCGTGCCGAAATAGGTCGGCCCGAGGATATGCACGCCGAGTTGGTCCTCGACCATCGTCTTCATTTCTTTGCCGGCATCGCTGTCGAAGAATTCGCGCAAATGATCGGCGTCCCGGAAGAGATAGGCCGAGGTCAGGATCGACCATGCGGGAACCTGGTTGGCGATGTCCTGGGGCGCGATGTTGCCCATCTCGAGATTGCCACGCTGCAGGGCAACCAGTTCCGTGCCCTGCTTGAACAGATTGCCGCCGTAGAAGCCTTCGAACGCATAGTCGTCGCCGATCGCGTCAGCGAACTTCTTCATCATCTCCGCCCGGATGTCCTGCTCGGAGAAGACGGCTGAGAAGCGGATTTGCTGCTTGTCCTGCGCTGCGGCTGGAACCGCGAGAGCGAAAAGCATGGCAGCGCTCGCTGCCAGCGCAGTGCGGCGTGTGATGGACAAAATCATGTGTCTCCTCCCGGTCGACATTCCGATGGCCTCCCAGCCACCTCTCCGGCTATTCTTCGCACCGGTTTTACCGAGTTTCAATACGTCATCAAGATTTTGTCCGGTGATTATGGTTTCGTATGACGGTTCAAGCCTGCTCACGGCTTGCAACCGCCGACCCGAGGGGCGAAAACTGTCCGACGCTCTCTTCTCGTGTGAACAGAACATGCTCATGACATCCGCCGACCTTCCCATCGAAACCACCGGAGAGAATGCGTATCGGCGGATCAGGGCGGACATCGTCTTCGGTCGCCTCGCACCCGGCCAGAAGTTGCGGCTGGAACGGCTGAAGGACGACTACGGCGCCAGCGTGAGCACGCTTCGCGAGATCCTGAACCGGCTCTCCTCCGAGCGTCTGGTAACCGCTGAAGGGCAACGCGGCTTCGAGGTCGCGGCGGTCTCCATCGCTAATCTGAAGGAGGTGGCGGCTTTGAGGATGCTCCTCGAGGAACATGCACTCGAGCATTCCTTCGTGGCCGGAGACATGGAGTGGGAAGGCCGCGTCGTCGCCGCTCACCACAAGCTCGCCGTGATGGAGCGGCGCATGAAGGCGGGCGATCGCAGCGAGACGGAGCTGTGGAAGCGCTACGACTGGGAATTCCATCAGGCCCTGATCTCGGCCTGCGGGTCGCGCGAGCTCATGGAGACGCATGCGGCGGTCTTCGACAAGTACCTGCGCTACCAGATGATTGCGCTGTCGTTTCGCGGCGATATCGCCGCCGGCGAGCACAAGGCGCTGCTGGATGCGGCGCTCGACCGGGACGCCGTCACTGCGAAATCGGTCCTTGCGCGGCATGTCGAGGGCGGGGTGGAGCACGCGCTGGCGACCGGGACCATCGGATGACATCCCACTGTCCTCGGGATTGGCCTTTGCATCCGTAATCGTCATACGATCCGCATAATGCCGGTTGAAAATTTCGAGCATCTCGCTATCGTTTCCATTGCCGTCCAGCGATGGTGGCGGTGGGGAGGTGGCAGTGTCCGTGGTGCAATTAGGCCTGATCGGCGACAACATCGCACGCTCTCGATCCCCCGCGCTGCACGTCGAGGCCGGGCGCCTGTGCGGCCTGGAGGTGACCTATGAGCGCCTGATACCGATCGATCTCGGGCGCGACTTCGCCTCGGTCTTCCTGCACTGCCGCAACAGCGGCTATCGCGGGATCAACATCACTTACCCCTACAAGGAGGCGGTCGTCCGCCTGATCCGAGTGGATGACGTGCCGACGGCCCAGATCGGGGCCTGCAACACGATCCTGTTCGACGCCGACGTCCCGCGAGGCTTCAACACGGATCGCACCGGCTTCATCGCGGCCTTTCGCAAGAGCTTCCCCGGCGAGCAGCCGGGCATTGTCGCGATGGCCGGCGCCGGAGGCGTCGGCAAGGCACTTGCGTTCGCGCTGGAACGTCTCGGCGCCCGGGAGCTTCGGTTGTTCGACACCGACCGGGCAAGGGCATCGTCCCTGAAGACGTCGATCGAGGCGGCCGGCGCGGCGATGCGTGTCGTCGTCACACCGGACATTGCAGCGGCTGCGGCGGATGCCGACGGACTGGTGAACTGCACGCCGCTCGGCATGGTCGGCCACCCCGGCAGCGCCGTGCCAGCGGCTCATATGCGGACGGCGCGATGGGCCTTCGATGCCGTCTACACCCCGGTCGACACCCAGTTCGTGATGGATGCCCGCGCTCACGGCATCAGTGTCATGAGCGGCTATGAGTTGTTCTTCCACCAGGCCGTCGACGCATTCCGGCTGTTTACCGGCTGCGATGTCGATCCGGAAGCGCTCAGGGCAGCGCTCGGCCGGCAGGACGCGGCCGCATGAAGACCTCGATCGCCACAGTTTCGATCAGCGGCGACCTGCGGGAAAAGCTCGCGGCGATTGCGGCCGCCGGGTTCGAAGGGGTCGAGATCTTCGAGAACGATTTCCTCGCCTTCGACGGCAGCCCGGCAGAGGTCGGCCGCATGGTCAGGGACCATGGTCTGGACATCACGCTCTTCCAGCCGTTCCGGGATTTCGAAGGCATGCCCGAGCCGCAGCGCGCCCGGACCTTCGACCGGGCCGAGCGCAAGTTCGACCTGATGCAGGAACTCGGCACGGATCTGATGCTGGTCTGTTCCAGCGTTTCGCCGATCGCGCTCGGCGGGATCGACCGGGCGGCCGACGATTTCCGCGAACTTGGCGAGCGGGCCGCTCGGCGTGGGCTGCGCGTCGGATACGAGGCACTCGCCTGGGGAAGGCACGTCAACGATCACCGCGATGCCTGGGAGATCGTCCGCCGTGCCGACCACCCCAATATCGGGTTGATCCTCGACTCGTTTCACACCCTGGCGCGCAAGGTAGACGTCGAGACGATCCGGTCCATCCCCGGCGACCGGATCTTCATCGTCCAGCTCGCCGATGCGCCGCAGATCGACATGGACCTTCTGTACTGGAGCCGGCACTTCCGCAGCATGCCCGGCGAGGGGGATCTGCCTGTGGCCGCCTTCATGCGGGCAGTCGCGGCGACGGGCTATGACGGCCCGTTGTCGCTGGAGATCTTCAACGATCAGTTCCGCGGCGGCTCCCCGCGCTCGATCGCGGTCGATGGGCAGCGTTCGCTCGTCTATCTGATGGATCAGGTCGCGCGGACCGAGCCGGGGATCCGGTGCACCGTTCCCAACATGCCGGACCGCATCGCCATCGAGGGTGTGGAATTCGTCGAGTTCGCCGCCGACGAGGCAGAAGCCCTCGAACTGGCGGACCTGCTTGGCACGATGGGCTTCTTCCCGACAGCGCAGCATCGCAGCAAGGATGTGACGCTGTATCGTCAGCAGGGCATCAACATCGTCATCAATACGGAGAGGGAGGGTTTCGCGCACTCGTCCTACCTTCTGCACGGGGCATCCGCCTATGCGATAGGCCTGAAGGTCGAGGATGCCGCCGCAACCGTGGCCCGTGCCCGGGCGCTCGGCGCCGAACCGTTCGAACAGCGCCGGGGGCCCGGCGAACTGGCCATCCCGGCGATCCGCGGCGTCGGCGGCGGCGTGATCTACTTCCTGGACGGAAAGAGCGAACTGGCACAGGTCTGGGAGGTCGAGTTCGAGCCCACCGGGCGTGATGAGGGCGATGCCGGTCTCCTGCGGATCGACCATGTCGCCCAGACGATGAACTACGAGGAGATGCTGACCTGGCTTCTCTTCTACACCTCGATCTTCCGGACCCACAAACTGCCGATGGTCGACGTGGTCGACCCCGCCGGGCTCGTGCGAAGTCAGGTCGTCGAGAGCGAGGGGGAAGGGCTGAGGCTGACGTTGAACGGTGCCGAAAACCGCCGGACGCTCGCGGGGCGCTTCGTCGCCGACAGTTTCGGATCGAGCGTGCAGCACCTCGCCTTCGCGTCCGCCGACATCTTCACGACAGCGGACAGGCTGAAGCGCCTCGGATTCCGCGCGCTGCCGGTGACCGCGAACTATTATGACGACCTCGAGGCCCGCTTCGCCCTGGCTCCGGACTTCACCGACCGGTTGCGCGCCGCCAACATCCTCTACGACCGGGACGGGGACGGGGAGTACTTCCAGCTTTACAGCCCGACCTTCGGCGAAGGGCTGTTCTTCGAAATCGTGGAACGGCGCAATGGCTATGCCGGCTACGGAGCTGCCAACGCACCGTTCCGGATCGCCGCGCAGAAGCGAGAACTGCCGCCCCGAGGCATGCCGAAAATTTAGCGTCTGCACAGTCGAAGCCGCACAGGCTGGCGACGAAGTCAACCTACCCGAACGTACGATTGGCTCCTCGCAATTGTGTATCGGCCAGTCCCGTCGGTATCCGTGTCCGTGGACGCTTCCGTTGATAAGGGAAAGCGCGGAAACTCGTCGCCCGTCCGACCGGACGAGATTCCCCGGCAGCGGAACGCCGCCGCTGCGGCGCCGATACAAGCGAAGCTTCGCCCAGCGATCCGTTGTTCTCGCGACGTCTTGCCGAAGAAGGTCGCCGGGACGATGAGATATCGCTCGCGGCGGCAATGCGTTGGTCAGTCGAACCTTGCTTCTCGTCAGTGACGCGTCAGATCCGGTTGAGCGATTGGCGGGATGATCGAGGCGCAGAAGGCATGGCGGTACAGCCAATCACCGTACAGGGTGTCATTGCCTTCCCGCGATCAAGGAACGGGATGGGATATGTGGGCGTAAAGAGACTGCATGCAATCGGGCAACAGCCGCCGAGGAGGGCGCACGCTTGAACCAAACGGCGTGCCATACAGACCGACTTGAACGCCGGACATGCTTGATGTTCGCGCCTTTTTCTGCAGGGTAGCGGACCCGCGCTACCGGAACACAGGCAAACATGCACGCAAGCCACGATCCGATCTTCGTCCTTTTATCCCTGATGGTCGCCGTCCTCGGATCCTGGACAGCCCTGGATCTGTTCCGGCGAGTGAGAACTCACCTTGGGCAGACAAGGCTTATCTGGCTGGCAATTGCCGCGCTTGCCATGGGGCTCAGCATCTGGTCCATGCACTTCGTCGCCATGCTGGGATTCGATCCCGGCTCGGCCGTGCGATACGATCCCCTCCTCACCTTTGTCTCCTTGGTTCTGGCCATCGGCGCGACGGGCGGGGCATTCTTCTTCGCGGCGCGAGAAAGTGCCCGGCTTACGCACGTCTTTGTTGCCGGTGCCGCGATGGGGGTGGGCATCTGTCTGATGCACTATGTCGGCATGGCAGCGCTTCGGAGTGCCGTTTCCCTGGGCTACGATGCTCGTCTGGTGGTCCTCTCACTGGCAATTGCTGTTGTAGCTTCCACTGTCGCTCTTCTCGCAGCGCGCCGGGAACGAGCGTTCCGCTGGCGCGTGATAGCGGCCGTGACACTCGGCGCGGCAATCGTCGGGATGCATTACACGGCCATGGCGGCCCTGGAGCTCACTCCCGCGGCCGAGGTGCGGATGGAGCCCTCTGGCGCCCCACCATACGTACTGGCTGTATCGGTCGCTGGTGGCACACTCCTGATCCTGATGCTGGCGCTGATGGCGTCTCTCTCTGATCAGCGAGCCAACATATTGTCGGCGCTCGAAGCTGGCGGTGTCGGCTATTGGGAACTGGATCTGCATTCTCTCACTCTGCATCTCTCCCCGAGAGGCAAGGAGATATTCGGCCTGAGGCGGGAAGACAGCTTCACTCACGAGCAGTTTCTCGCCCGACTGTCGCCAGAAGAGCGGGTGAAGCGGGATCAGGCATTTGAAAGCGTACTGCTCACGGGGGCCGACTACGACGTCGAATATCGCTTGGTCGATGATGCGCGGTGGGTCAATCTCAGGGGGCGCGCTCTGTCAGACGGACGTGGCCGTCCCCGCCGCATGATCGGCGTGGTGCTTGACGTCACGGATCGGCATGAGGCCTTCGCTGCCGTCTCCGAGAGCGAGCGGCGCCAGCGTCTGATGATCAATGAGCTGAACCATCGCGTAAAGAACACGTTGGCAACCATCCTGTCGATTGCATCGCAGACTGCCAAACGCGCCGAGACGGCCGAGGACTTCCGCAGGAGCTTCGAGGGGCGCCTTGTCGCACTTTCGGAGACACACAACGCGCTGACCCGCGGAGGATGGGAGGTGGCTTGCTTGCGCGACCTCTTCGAGCACGAACTCAGGCCATATTCCGAAGAGCAGATCCGTCTCGAAGGGCCCAGCGTGTCCCTCAACCCGCGGGAGGCTCTGGCGCTCGGCATGGTCATTCATGAACTGGCGACCAATGCCGCCAAGTATGGCGCACTCTCCGGGCCGAATGGCTGTGTGCGTGTCGATTGGGGAGTTCGGGCGGCCGAACGGGACGTGGAGACCATGATCTTGACGCTCAACTGGTCGGAGCGCGGGGGCCCTGTCGTTCAGATACCGAACGCGAAAGGCTTTGGGTCGCGGCTGCTGTCCCTCAGCATCGAGAAAGAATTGGGCGGAAGAGCCGAGCTTCGGTACAACACCGAGGGGTTCGCATGCTCATTGACCATTCCTCTCGCTCAGCTGGCAGTGTCAGAGTTTCATGCAGCTCGTTTCGCATCCTGAGAATGCCTGGCACCTCGAGAAGGGCGTGGGCACGCGATTGATTCGGCATGACCGATGTTCCCCCTCGCGGGCTCTGCGGCTGAGTAACCCGCGCCAACGATGCGCGGAAGGCGGGACTGGTCGCCTGATTTGGTCAGGCGGCCTCATCGTGTAGAGGCGCCGACGATGCGGCGGCCGACCTGCGGCGCGCCTTCTGGTGGTACATCTCCATGTCGGCTACCGAGAGAAGGTCCTCGAAGGTTTGCGCCGGCAACCAGAGGCCAGCCCCTACGCTGACCCCGACCGTCGTCTCGACGTCGGATACGCTCATGCTTCGATCGAGGGAATGTCGCAGCATCGTGACCTTCGTCGCGAGCTCGAGATGCGAACTCGCCCTGACCAACATCGCGAACTCGTCGCCGCCGATGCGGGAGACGGTTTCATTGTCGCGGGCAGCGAGTGAAAGAAGCGACGCAATATGCCTGAGAACGTCGTCGCCTTTGGTATGACCCAGCGTGTCGTTCACGGCCTTGAATCCATCAAGGTCGGCGACGATCAACCCGAATGTCTTATTGGTGTAGACGGCCTCCGACATCGCGTCATCGACGGCGATTGCCAGCCGGCGTCGGTTCGCTACACCCGTCAGGGGGTCTCGGAAAGCCGCGTCGGCGAGCTCGTATTCCAGTTGTTTGCGTTCGGTGATTTCGACAGCGACTCCGACAATACGTGTCACGCGTCCGGTCGACTGATCGATCACGGGAGTCAGCGTGGTTCGCCACCAGCGCTCATGGCCGGGGATCTCCAGCATCTCGTCGTATTCGTGCAACGACCGTTTTTCTATGCATTCCGTATACCGTGCCGCCACGTGATCTGCGACGTCCGGTGGAAGACACTCATGGAGGCACCTGCCTGTCGCGTGCTGCGCGCGCAGGCCGGTCACCTCCATGTTCGCGCGGTTCAACGCAGCGAAACGCAGGTCGCCGCGCTCGCCGACGTCTATGACCCACGCAGGCACCCCGATAAGATCGATGTCGACGGCGACCATTCTTTTCCCCGTTCCCGAAACTCTTCATAACAAGCGAGCCTCAAGTTCGAGTTAACGGCACCACTTCAAGCTTATCGCCCAGCGCCCTACGGGCCAGCGTCAGCGGGTCCATCCGGGTTTCAGAAATCGACCCAGCTGCGAAGACGGATCGTTTTGATCCGGTGCCCGACGAGATGATTGGCTCGCCGGGATAATTTGCCAAGGATCACCGGCAAGACACCCGTCGGCATCGTCGGGCTGGACAGCGACAGGGGAGGGCCGCTTCTCACCCCGGAACAGCAACGATTGCTCGACGCCCTGGCAGACCAGGCGGCGGTCGCCATCGAGCGCATCCAGCTGATCGCCGACGTGGACAGGGCGCGGCTGGCGGCCGAAGCGGACAAGCTGCGTTCGGCGCTGCTCGCCTTGATCTCCCACCTGTGGCTGCCACGATTGTTGCCGACAGGCTCCGGTATCGCCCCTGACGTGCCTGGAATGTCGCGGTTGCGATATGCGCGGTCAGCCGGCTGACATAGAGGATTGTATTGCGTCTTCTGTATGTACCGGCTGTATCTGATACCATCGCCTGGTTGTACTTCTGTAAATCCAGACAAAGACGGCCGAATTCACTGAACTTTACCGAGGGGGCGGTAAAAGTTCTTTACCGCACAGAATCGGACTTTCGCCCTCAATGGAACAGGATTACGTTGGGAGACAGCTTTCTGTTCTACTGATCAGACGCCATTTCGACAGGCCGCATTGCAACAGAATCGATGACGATCCGGCCCGTCGTTTCGACGGACGCGACGGTTCCGTCTTACCAAGAGGCAATGGTCATGAGTTCGCACGCATCCATCGGTCCGGAGACCTCGGGCCGCCCGTGGCGCTTCAAGATCGGCGTCGCGCTGTTTGGCCTGATGATCGTCCTGATCCTGCTCATTCCTGTTGCCGCTGCCTCCGGGATGGCGCCGGCCAGGGTTGCCACCATCACCGGCGCGATCTTCGTCGGGAACAAGATCATCCTGCTACTCACCATTGCCGTCATGGGCAAGGCCGGCTTCCAGGAACTGAAGGGGATGATCGGCGGCTACATACCTCGTCTCAAGTCCGACGGCATCGTCAGTCCGACACGGCACGTGGTCGGTCTTGTCATGTTCTGCCTGCCGATCATCACGGCCTGGCTGGAACCCTATCTCGACGCGATGGCCCCGGGTCTTCGGCCCAATCTGTGGCAACTCCAACTCCTCGGTGACCTGATGCTGGTTGCCAGCATCTTCGTCCTCGGCGGGAACTTCTGGGAGAAGGTTCGGGCCCTGTTCATCCGCACCGCCCGGGTGGCGACGCCGCTTCCGGCCGCCGCCGGCTAGTTCCGACGACCGCCAGAAAGGGAGCACGGGCCATGGCGACGGACATGACGAAAGCGGAGATGCTCTCCGATCCGGCCGCCACATCCGAAATGCGTCGGGGCAATCCCCTGCGGCCGATCGCGCTGACGGTGGTGTTTCTCGCCGTGCTCTTCATGATCGTGGGGATCCTCATGGAGCGCCGTACCCCCACGTCTTCGCAAGCCACCGTGCAAGCGTACGTCGTGGGCATCGCTCCGGAGGTGGGCGGCCGGGTGATCGAGGTTGGCGCGGCCGACAATTCGCGGGTTTCCGCCGGCCAGATGCTCTTTCGGATCGACCCGCGGCAATACGAGCTGGCGGTGACAGAGGCCGAGGCGCGGCTGGCGCAGGTGGGCCAGTCCATCGGCGCGTCGACGGCTTCCGTAGATGTCGCGCAGGCCCGTGTCGTAGAGGCCCGGGCCGCTCGGGACAATGCCGTCGAGGAGGCCAACCGGACGACGGAACTCGTCAATCGCGGGGTGTACTCCAAGGCGAAGCTCGACACGGTCCAGGCCCAGGTCGACCAGCTCAGCGCGGCCGTCGTCGCGGCGGAGGCATCCCTGACCCAGGCCCAGGAAGCGCTGGGTCCGGCGGGCGACAACAACCCGCAGCTCAAGGAGGCGCTCGCCACGCTCGAGCGCGCCCAGCTTGACCTTCTGCGCACCAGCATCGTTGCGCCGGCGGAAGGCGTCGTCACCAATCTCCAGCTCTCGACGGGCGAGGTCGTGGGTGTCGGGCAGAGCGCCATGACCTTCATCGACGTGAACACGATCTGGGTGACGGCCGCATTCAAGGAAAACAGCCTCGAAAGGATCGCCGTCGGGAGCCGCGCCGAGGTGCTGTTCGACGTGCTTCCCGGCAAGCTGTTCAACGCGACCGTCGAGAGCGTCGGCCTGGGTGTGGCGCAGGGCAGCGTCGATCCGCGGACGGGACTTCCGAACGTCTCGACCGAACGGGGATGGGTCCGCACGCCGCAGAGCTTTCCTGTCCGGCTGACCCTCGACGAGGGGCTCCCGAAGAGCGTTCGCTACGGATCGCAGGCCAACGTGGTGGTTTACACGGGCGACCATCCGTTCACGAACGCGGTGGGTCGCTACTGGATGCGGCTCGTCTCGTATCTCACCTATGCCAGCTAGCCTCCATCCATCCGGCGCGAACGGCGCCGATGTCGACCGGGCGAGGCGAAAGGGACTGCGGATCGCCCTGGCCGTGTCGGTCGGCTTTACCTGGGCGGTGGCGTCGGGCGCGGTCATTCCCTTCCTCGGTCCGCTGTTCGCCGCCCAGCTGCTGATCGGAAGCGCCCGACCGCTTTCCGTTGCCAAGGCGATCGCGATGGTCGCCATCGTCATCGCGGCAGGCGTGGTCCTCCAGGCTCTTGCCGCGGTGACGGCGGGCAAGCCCATGGTCCTCCTTCTTCTGCTCGGCCTCTTCTACTTCGTCTGCTTCCACGCGCAGGCGACCGGCAAGGGCGGGGCCGCGATCTTCCTCATGCTGGTGGTCGGGATCATGGTCCCGCTGCTGACCGTCCTGCACCCGGATCTCGGCTCGTCGGCCCTGGCGATCCTCGCCCACGGGATCGGCAGCGGGATCGTGCTGATGTGGCTGGCCCACGCCCTCGTTCCAGACCGGGGCACCGTCAATGCCGCACCTGAAGCACCGGAAGCACCGTTCGTTCATCCCCACCCAATACTGCGTGCGGCGGCCGACACCATCATTCTCCTCATGATCGTCACCGTCTGTCTGACCAAGGACGAGTGGGCGACGGCCATGGTCATCCCGATCACCGTCGCATCGCTCCAGACCCAGTTGGATGTCTCCGCCGGCGCGCGCGCTTCCATCGGGCTCGTCCTGGTCAATCTGATCGGAGGCATCGCCGCGTCGCTCGCTTTCGTTCTACTCCAGATCCGGCCGTCGCTGCTGTCGATGTTCGTCCTCGTGCTCCTGGCCGGGCTGGTGTTCGGCGGGAGGGCCGCGCTTTCCTCTACAGCCGCGAAGGTCCACGCGGGGGCGCTCACCACCTTCCTCCTGATCTTCGGGGCCGGAGTCTCCCCGCTGCCGGGCACCGCCGCCGAGTCGTTCTCCACGCGTATCGGCTACATCGCAGTGGCGATCTCCTACGCGATGCTGCTGGGGACGCTGCTCTGGCCGAGGACATCTCCCGCGTCGCCATCCCTGCCGATCGCGAGGGGCACATGACGCATTTCAGGATCATCCGGTTCGTCCTGGCCATCGTTTTCCTCAGCGCCATTCCGAGCACAGGCCCGGCGCAGGAGGGGCCTGCCCCGCAGGCGAAGGTGCAGCAACTGATCGATCTGCTGAACGATCCGGAAGTCCGGGAGGCCTTGGCGGCGAGAGCGCCGGAGGTCGTGGCCCCGCCCGCATTCTCGCTGACGGCGAGCGTCACCGGTCTCGACGCGGCCTTGCACAATCGCTTCCTGGTGCTCAGGCAGGCCGTTGCGCGATTTCCCGGCGAACTGGATGTCGCGGCAGGGATCGTTGCACGCGACATAAACGCTGGCCGACCCGGCATCGTCATCGCCATTCTTGCTGCGCTCGTTCTCATGGGCCTGTTCGCGGAGAAGCTGGTGCGGCGCGCCCTGTCGGGATCGAACCGCAGGAACGAACGGTCCGGGACCCTTGCGTCGAGCCTCACAATTCCCGGCGAGATCCTGCCTCTCGTCGCCTTCATCGCGGTAACCGTCGGCACCTTCGTGAGCTTTGGTTGGCCGCCGCTGTTGCGCCGGGTCGTCCTGACCTACCTGTTCGCCCTGATCGCCTTTCGCGTCGTGATGGCGCCGGCAAGGCTGCTTACGGCCTTTCATCGTGTCGGCGACTCATCCCCACCTGAAGACAGTGCTGCGATCGTCGGCGACGAGCACCGGAGCCGCTTCTGGTATGGCAGAACGCGCGTCTTTCTCGCGACTTTCCTCTTCGCCTGGGCCACGGTCAGCCTCTTGCCGGAACTCGGTTTCTCGGCCGACGTCGTGCAACTCAGCGCCCTCGTCTGTGGCCTGGGACTGCTCGCCATCGCGGTCGCGGCGGTGTGGCAGCGACCGAGGATCGGCGATCGCCGCGTTCTGGCCAAGGACGTCCTTCTGAGCCTCTATCTCGGGCTTTTTTGGCTATGCTGGGTCGCAGGATTCTACGGTCTCCTCTGGGTCGGCATCTTCACCATCCTCCTGCCACCGATCCTCTCGGTGACCGGTCGCGCGGCTGCCTCCTTCGGCAAGGCGCGAAACGCACAGGGGATCATGGGCGCAGTGACGAACGTTCTCGTCGTTCGGGGCGTCCGGGCAGTGGTCATCGCGCTCCCGGTCGGCTGGCTCGCCTATGTCTGGCGCTTCAGTGTCGCGGCCCAGGCGGGCGGGGCGCGCATGGAGGCGCTCGTCGAGGGGCTCCTGCAGGGGCTGGTCATCCTGCTGATCGCGGACGTGCTCTGGCAGATCTGCAAAGCGGTCATCGAACGGCAGGTCCAGAGCTCCGACGCGACTTCGGCCGCAGAGGCGGCCCGGAACAGTCGACTGCGGACCCTGTTGCCGCTGTTCCGGAACACACTGGCCGTGTTCATCGCCGTCGTGACGGCGCTGACCGTGCTTTCGGTGCTGGGTGTTGCCATTGGCCCGTTGATCGCAGGCGCGGGTATCTTCGGTGTCGCCATCGGCTTCGGCTCGCAGACCCTCGTCAAGGACATCCTCAGCGGCGTCTTCTTCATGGTGGACGACGCTTTCCGGGTAGGGGAGTACATCCAGAGCGGCAGTTACAAGGGCACCGTCGAGTCGTTCAGTCTTCGCTCCGTGCGCCTGCGACACCATCGGGGGCCGGTCTTCACGGTGCCTTTCGGCGACCTCGGCGCGGTCCAGAACATGAGCCGCGACTGGGTGATCGACACTATGACGATCAACGTGACCTACGACACGGACATCGATCTGGCCCGCCGGCTTATCAAGAAGGTCGGCCAGCAACTGGCCGCCGATCCGGAATTCGCCGCCAACACGATCGAACCCCTGAAGATGCAGGGCGTGGAAAGCTTCGGCGACTACGCGATCGTTCTGCGGATGAAGCTGATGACGAAGCCGGGCACACAGTTCCAGATAAAGCGGAAAGCCTTCGTCATGATCAAGAAGGCATTCGACGAGAACGGCGTTAAGATCGCGACGCCGACCGTGCAGGTCTCCGGCGACGACAAGGGCCCGGGTCCGGCGGCCAACGAGGTGATGCGCATGCGCAAGAACCTGGAAGCCCAGTCCCTGGTGGCCGAGTAAGGCCGCGCAGAAAGGCGAAACAAGCCGTCCTTCGATCCGTCGATTTCCGAGCGTCGGCGACGGGGACCTCTGGCCATCAGCCGGTCTCCGACACGAGGGATGAGTTGGGCGTCCAAACCGAACCGGGCGTCCTCCATGCGCGGGCTCGAGATCGCCGAGGCTGCGTTCTCAAACTGAAACCGCACCGCACTCCGGCCGCACCGGGTAGCCCTTGCTGCTTGTCCGGTTGCTGCAGGTCTGCCGCGTGTCAGCGGATTGTGCCCAGCAGCGCGGTCGCTGCCTTGCCGCCTTCGCCGTTCGCCCGCATGGCGACACCGATATGCGTCACGTCTGATCCCCGGAGCGTCTCGGCATAGCCGGGGTTCTCCAGCCACTGGTTGCGAAAGGCTCGGATGTCGGCCGTCGTCGGCGCCACACCGCAACCGCTGCACTGGGCGGACAGCATCGCGATGCTCCGCCACGCGTCACGTGCATCGGCCGGCAGGCTGCCGAAGAGGTCCCGGTTGTTCCCCGGCTGAGGCTCTTCGCCGCCGAGTGCGGGAAGCATCGCGTCTGCCGCCTCGCCGAGTGCGGTCGACCATTCCAGAGGCGCAAGGTCCCGGCGGGTTCGCGCCTGATTGACGAGGCGCAAGGCTTCCTCCGCCTGCTTTTCGGCGGCGAGGGGCTCGGCACTTTCGTCGGACTGCAATCCGTTCGGCAGACCCGGTCCCGCGAAGGTCTGGACCGCATAGAGCCCATCGTCCTGCGCAACGATTCCGTAGCCGAAGCGGTCCAGCCCGCGGGCCAGGATGTTCTCGCGGTGCGGCGGGCTGTCCATCCAGCCCTCATGGAGTTCCTCCACGTCGCCGATGGTTGGCGGAGACGCGCAGGCCTGGCAGCGCGCGATGTTTTCGGCGACCAACTGCCAGCGGCTGCCACCTGCGTCCAGGAAACGATCCCGGACCGTGTCACCCTCCGGCGAGGTATGGGCATAATAGTTGCGCTCCGCCATGTCCGCGGCGTGACTGGCGGCCGCCTCGTTCAGTGCTTCGCCGAGGGAAAGTGCCGACAAGTCATTCTCCTGGCGCGACTCGTTGACGAGAGTGAGCGCCCGCTCGCGCAGAGCCTCGCGGTCGGTCGCATCGTCCTGCGCAATCGCAGCTCCGGCCGCCATCAGCAATGCCAGCGCGGATGCAGCGAGAAGGGGGAGGCACGACTGCGGGCGGGCGGGGCGGTTCAAGATTTCCGGCATCGGTTGCTCCTGACGATGGGTAGGCGGTGCGGCCGCGAACGTATTTATAGCGCGCCTGCAGTGCCCCGGTTTCCCGGAAGACCACCGACTGCGGTCGCGCAGGCCGCCGATCAGGCGTCCTGCTTGCGGGTACGGTTTCCGCGCTGGAAGAAGACGGTGCAAAGCGTGACGACGATGGCGCAGGCGATCAGACCGAGGACGCGCTCCAGAAGGCCGTCTATGCTGGTTGGCGACAGCAGGAAGACCGGGCAGAGGACCGCCCAGGCCAATGCCAGCCCGATGAGGGCACGTTTGGCCCGAGTGCTATAGTACCCGATCCCACCGGCCATGCAGAGCGGTGCCAGCGTGAAGAGCGCGCCGAGTCCGTAGACGAGGTAGATGTGGATCACCACGCCATTATTGTCGCCGTCGCCATACTCGTTGCGCGCCCCGATGATGATGACGAGCGCGGCGAGGATGGCGAAGGACACGACCCCGATGGACCAGCCCGTCCTGCCCAGATGGGCATGCGCCGCGGCGAGGGAAACGGCAAAAAGGCCTGCTGCGAACCCGTAGAGTGAGACGTCCATCACGATCTCCCATTCGCCGGCGGCAAGATCGCTGATCGTATCCGAGACCCAATGGTAATCCGGGACCAGAGCCTGAGCCACGAACATGCCGATGATCACTACCGCACACCCCAGGATCCCGATACCGGCGAGGGTCATCAGGAGATAGGGGCGCTCGGTGACGGACGGCTGACCACGCGAAACGTTCATTTTAACTTCCTCCCGACTTCCGTGGAGTTGCCTGGACGGCCCGCCATCACGTCCGTCCCACCAGGAACTGGAGCGCGATGGCGCCGGCGTAGATCAGCAGGAGGAGAATACTCTCGATCCCGATCCGCGCGGGCCCTTGCCGCTGGCGCAGGATCAGCCCTCCGATCAGGACGCCGGTCATGAGCAGGGCCGACACGATCCAGAAATAGTCCTGGTCGCTCACGGCGTGGTAGAGCGATCCATCGCGATAGGCGACGTCGGACGCCATCAGGAAGAGGGTGTCGAAGGTGTTGCCACCGATGATGCCTCCCACCGCGAGCTGCAGGGCGCCCTTCCTCACGGCAACGACGGTCGTCACCAGCTCCGGCATCGAGGTGACGACCGCGGTCACCAGGGCCCCGACGAGAGTCTCGGATATTTCCATCCGGTCGGTCAGCTCGGATGCAGTCTTGGCGATGACGTAGCCCGCGGCGCCCATCAGCAGCATCAGGAAACCGAAGGTCAGGAAGAGGCGGAGACTGCTCTTGGACTTGCTCTCGGCATCCTCCTCTTCCGGCTGGTCGGTCTCGGTGTCGGCGGTGTCGACAGGCACCCACATCGGCGCTTCATGCACAGTGCGTCCGGCGACCAGTCCGGCCGCGTAGACGACCGGGATGACAAAGGATACCGGGTGAATGGCCCATATCGTGTATTCGGGCGTGGTCATGGCCACGAAGGGCAGCGTCAGCAGCACCATGAGGACGACGCCCTGGAAGACGTTTCCGAGGTCCGCGGCGGCATGTTCCAGGTTGATCTTGCGATAGAACATGTCGGCGACGGCGAGGAACACCGTCTGGGCCGCGATCCCGCCGACGCTGTTGGAGAAGGCCAGCGATGCGCGCCCGTCCAGGGCCGCAGTGACCGATACGATGATCCCGCTGAGCGACGTTGCGGCACCCAGCAGGACGGCACCGATGATCGCCTCTCCCAAGCCGGTCCTGTCGGCGAGCTTGTCCGCAAGACCGGTCATCTGCAGACCGGAAAAGAAGATCACGCCGCCGGCCGCCAGAAACGCGCCGACGAGGATCATCGTCGAGAGTTCGCCCCACATAAATTGCTCCATGCCCGTCAGTGTTTCGGGCGTGCAGCTCGATCGCAGCGACCCTGAAGGGAGACAACCTAGCGGCGGATCGCATTCGTCCACCCACTGGCCCGCATTCAGATGCGGAGACGGCTATGCGGGACGACCGGACGGGACGCCGACGGGACGAATTTCTGGAACGGACGATCGTCCCCGGCACGATACCGATCGCGCGACGCGCGTGCGCTTGACCGTGCGATCGGTCGCGCGGTGAGCGGAGCTTCACTCGGAGATCCCGGCTGAGGCGATGCGCCCGAGGGAGGATGGCGCGGAACACCGCCCCATCGGCTGCGTTCCTGTCCCGAACAATGAATGGAGAGCCCCTATGAATGAAGATCAGACCAAAGGCAAAACGAAGGACGTTGTCGGCTCGGCTAAGGAAACCTTCGGCAAGGCGACCGGCGACGACGAGACGAAGCGCAGCGGGCAGGCCGATCAGGCCGAAGGCAAGGTTCAAAAAGGCGTCGGCAAGGTCAAGGATGCCTTCAGCGACAAGAAGTGAGGTTTCGACGTGCTGAAATTCATCGGAGGCACGATCGGTGTCATATTCCTGATCGGGTTACTCGTCGTCGTGGGACTTCTGGCTCTGATATTCTGAGCGCCTGGCCATATGTTGGCTGACGCTTAGCATTCACCGCCAGGCAGTTTGCCAGCGTGGTGACAAGATACGGCCGTCGAACAGGGAAATCCCTTGATCGGCGGCCGAAACGTAATGACACGGCGTGCGTCGGTCATGAGGAGCAAAAGGCTTCCACGAGACAAAGAGCGCCGGGCGTTTCTGGCCACGCGCGGTCGCTGACTGGACGCGGACTGGATTGCCGTCGGCCCTTGAGCGTTTGTCCGGAGCTTTGAGTACATACGCTCGTCCTGTCCGAATGGGAATATCGCTTGTCGCGTCTCATTATCCACGCTACGGCTTGCGATATATCCGATCGAACATGACGGAAATATCCCATGCGCGCTCTGATCGCTGCCGTTTTCGCGGTCGTAGGCCCTGCTCTGGCCGACCCGCCTCCCGCCATGGCCGACACGATCTATGTCGCGGTCGCCGCAAACTTCACTGATGCGGCAAACGGGATCGCAGCGGCGTTCGCGGCCGCAAGTGGCCACGAGGCGGCTCTGTCCTTCGGTGCGACGGGACAACTCTATACGCAGATCACCCAGAACGCGCCGTTCGAGGTGTTCCTCGCTGCCGATGACGAGCGACCGACGCTCAGCGTCGAGCAAGGATACGGAGTCGCCGGCAGCGTCTTCACCTACGCCACCGGCCAACTCGTGCTCTATTCGGCCGAGCCCGGCGTCATGATCGGTCCCGATACGCTCGAAGCCGGTGCATTCGATCAGATCGCCATCGCCAACCCCGAGACGGCGCCCTACGGTGCCGCCGCCGTCGAGGCGATGAAGGCGCTCGGCGTCTACGACGCGTTGCGATCCAAGATCGTGCAGGGCCAGAGCATCGGCCAGGCCTACCAGTTCGTCGAGACGGGAAACGCCGAGGTCGGGTTCGTTGCACTCGGCCAGGTCTCGCAGACAGAAGCGGGGGCGCGATGGATCGTGCCGCAGGATCTCTACGCCCCGATCCGCCAGGATGCGGTGCTCCTGAAGGCGGGCGAGGCCAATCCTGCCGCGGTCGCGTTCGTCGAGTTTCTCAAGGGCGACGAGGCCGCCGCGATCATCGAGACATATGGCTATGCGGAACGGTGAAGGCGCGCGGTTGCCCGTCGAACGGCCTTGAAGGGTAGCGCGGGGGACCGGCGAGCATGCTGACAGCCGACCTCTGGTCGCCGATCCGTCTGACGCTGGAACTGGCGGCTATCACCACCGTGCTTCTCCTCGTCATCGGCACGCCGATCGCATGGTGGCTGGCGCGGTCGACATCGCGCTGGAAGGAGGTCGTCGCGACGATCGTCGCCCTGCCGCTCGTCCTACCGCCGACGGTGCTGGGCTTCTATCTCCTCATCTCGCTCGGGCCCGATGGTCTCGGGGGAATGTTCGGCGGGATCTTCGGTCTGCGCACCTTCGCCTTCACCTTCGAGGGGCTGGTGTTCGGGTCCGTGCTTTACTCCATGCCCTTCGTCGTCCAGCCGATCCGCAATGCGTTCGAGGCGATGGGCGATCGCCCGCTGGAGGTGGCAGCGACGTTGCGGGCATCGCCGTGGGATCGCTTCCTCACCGTCGCGGTGCCGCTGGCAAAGCCGGGCTTCGTCACCGGCGCGGTGCTCGGTTTTGCCCATACGGTCGGCGAGTTCGGCGTCATCCTGATGATCGGCGGCAACATACCCGGCGAGACCAAGGTGCTGTCCGTGGCGATCTACGACTTCGTCGAGACGCTCCGCTGGCGCGAGGCCCACATCCTGTCGCTGGGGATGCTGGTCTTCAGCTTCGTCGTGATCCTTGCGGTGTCGATGGTGGCGCGGCGCTCGGGGCAGCGGACGTTCTGATGCAGCATGTCTCCCAAACCATCGACGTAAAGCTCGACGGTCGCCTCGGCGGCTTCACGCTGGACGTCGCGTTCCGGGCGCCGATGCGCGGCATCACCGCGCTGTTCGGCCCGTCCGGCTGCGGCAAGACCTCGATCCTGCGCTCCGTGGCGGGCCTCCAGCACATCCCGGGCGTGATCTCCATCGGGACCGATGTCTGGCAGGACGCACGGAGCTTCCGTCCACCGCACAAGCGCCCAGTCGGCTACGTCTTCCAGGAAGCCAGCCTGTTTCCGCATCTTTCGGTGCGCAAGAACCTTGTCTTCGGGCGTGATCGCGCCGGCACGTCGGACGCCGCCATCCGGTTCGACGACGTCGTCGAACTTCTCGGCCTATCGCGCCTGGTCGACCGCGAACCGGTGCATTTGTCCGGCGGCGAGCGCCAGCGGGTCTCGATCGGGCGCGCACTGCTATCGCAGCCGCGGCTCCTGCTGATGGACGAGCCGCTGTCCGCCCTGGATCGCATGGCCAAGGACGAGATCCTCCCGTATTTCGAGGCGCTTCACGCGAACCTGTCGATACCGGTCATGCTCGTCACCCATGACATCTCCGAAGTCGAGCGGCTGGCCGACCATCTGGTCGTACTGAAGGAGGGCCGGGTCGTCGGCTCGAGCACCCTGAACGAGGCCTTGGCCGATCCGCGCCTGCCTTTTGGGCGCTCGCGCGATTTCGCTTCGGTGCTGCCCGGGACAATCGCGCGGGTCGAAACGGACGGCATCGTGGCGATCGATGTCCTCGGCATGGAAATCCTGGCCATCGGCAACGGCCTTGGTGTGGGGCAGGCGGTCCGGGTCCGGATCGTTGCAAGCGACGTCAGTCTCGCCCGCGAGCGGGCGACGCAATCCAGCATTCTCAATCTGGTCCCGACACGGGTCGTCGGCATCGATGCCGTCGGCGAGGCGGAGGCCAATGTCCGCCTGGCCATCGCGGATGGCAGGTCATCACACTTCGTCGCGCGCGTATCCCGGCGATCCGTAATCGGGATGAACCTCCAAGAGGGCGAGCGCGTCTTCGCGCAGATCAAGAGCGTATCGCTTGTCGCGACACGGTGACGGGCGACGTTGCGACTGCCGCGTCGGCAATCGCAACGACAGCTCGAAATTACCTTCGCTTTCGAAACAGGAGATCTCATGAAGCTCAGGGCACACAACGTCCGGAAGGGCCGTGTTCCGAAGCCGGACCGCCAACGCTTCACGCCGATCGTGCCACCGCAGCCGGGCGACGTCCAAATCGGGGGTTGAGCATGCCGACGATCAGCCTGCGTTTCGACCTCGACGGGGGACGTCTCGGTCCCGGAAAGGTGGACCTCCTGGAGCGGATCGACACGTTCGGCTCGATCGCCGCGGCCGGGCGTTCGGTTGGCATGTCGTATCGGCGCGCCTGGTATCTCGTGGCCGATATCAACGACCTCTTCGGCCGTCCGCTGGTGGAGAAGCACCACGGCGGAAAAGCCGGTGGCGGCGCCAGTCTCACGGAACTCGGGCGCATGGTCGTCGACCGCTACCGCGAAGCCGAGCGGGCGACGGCAGACGTTTCGCAAGCCCATCTTGCGGCGCTTCAGGCCGAGATCGATGCCGCACGGGACGATTGACGGCAATACTGCTTCGCGGAGGGCGTCTGCCACCCGCCTTCGATTCTCCCATTGGCTGGAGAAGACGAACAACCTAGGCCATCTGGGCGAGGCCCCGGCGCAGCGCGTCCGCGACACCGTCGTCCAGGCTTGCCTCGAGCGCGGCATGGGTCTCGCGCCAGACTTCGACCGCCTCGCGCATCAGTGCCACGCCCTGGGGCGTGATGCGCAGCCGCCGCGACCGGCGGTCTTCGGGATCGGGCTCGATCGTCAAGAGGCCCCGACGCGCCAGCGGCTTGACCGCGGCCGTCAGGGTCGAGGGGTCCATGCCGAGGAAGGGGGCAAGCCGACCGATGGGGGGTGGTTCGGGCTGGTTGAGCGCCACCATCAGCGAGAACTGACCGTTGGTCAGGCCGAAGGGGCGTAGCGCCGCGTCGAAGCGGCGCGCCAGTCTGCGCGCGGCCCGTTGGGCGGCGAGGCACAGGCAGGTGTCGCGAATGGTCAGGACCGTTTCGCGGGGCAGGATATCGGGCATTGCGTCGGGCATTTTGCTTTGATATCAAAATAAATGGAGGACCACAACGTGGCGTAAGGTCAAAGAGGTGAGCCGATGTCCGAAGCAAACCCGATGCAGGGCGTCATACCCTATCTGGCCATGGCCGGCCGGGCGGGCGAGGCCTGCGAATTCTATGCGCAGGCCTTTGGCGCGACCGAGATGGGCCGCATGCCGGTGCCGGACGACGAGACGCGGCTGATGCATGCCCAGGTCAAGATCAATGACGGCTGCCTGATGATGACCGACCATGGCGGAGAGGCTGCGACGCCCTCCACCAGCTTCGGTCATCTGCAGCTTGTGGTCGGGGATGGCCGCGCCTGGTGGGACCGTGCCCTGGCGGCCGGCTGCCAGGTCCTGGCACCTTACGAGCGACAGTTCTGGGGCGACGACTGGGGACTTCTGCAGGATCCGTTCGGGCTCAGATGGGCGATCCTCCAGACCGGCAGTCAGGACTGACCGGCGGCCGGGGCCGACCGCCGGTCAGTCCCGATCCTTGCAAAGGCTGATCCCATGGCGACACCCAAGAACACCATCTGCCTCTGGTTCGACAGGGACGCGGAGGAGGCCGCCCGTTTTTATGCCGCGACCTTCCCCGACAGTGAGGTGACGGCGGTCCATCACGCACCCGCCGACTATCCGTCCGGCAAGGCCGGCGACGTGCTGACGGTTCAGTTCACGGTCTGCGGCATCCCCTGCCTCGGTCTCAATGGCGGCCCCGCCTTTCCGCAGACGGAGTCCTTCTCGTTCCAGATCGCGACCGACGACCAGGCGGAGACCGACCGCTACTGGAACGCCATCGTGGACAATGGCGGCCAGGAAAGCGCCTGCGGCTGGTGCAAGGACCGCTGGGGCATGAACTGGCAGATCACGCCCCGCCTGCTGACCGACGCGATGGCTGCAGGCGGCGAGGAGGCGAAGCGAGCCTTCGCGGCGATGATGACCATGCACAAGATCGATATCGCCGTGATCGCGGCCGCCCGGCGTGGCGATCCCCTTCCGTCAGGATCGTGACGCCATGCGCGCCGTGTCCTCGTCATCCGCGCATGATGCGCCCGCCGCCCCGGCAACGCCAGTCCTGGCCACGCTCGCCCGGGCGCCGGACTTCGCGCACGGTTATGTGAAGGATCTGCGCGTGCGCTGGGCTCTCGAAGAGGCGGGGCGGCCCTACCGCACGTCGATGCAGGACGAGGCGGCGCGCAGCGGGCCCTATCGGGTCTGGCAACCCTTCGGGCAGGTACCGGCCTGGCGTGATGGCACGGTGGAGATGTTCGAATCCGCGGCGATCGTGCTGCATCTGGCGTCGCAATCCGAGCGGCTTTCGCCACAAGATCCGGCCGGGGCCGCGCGGGTGGCCTCCTGGGTGCTGGCGGCCGTGGCCACTGTGCAGCCGCAGGTCGATGTGTCGAATTTCGTCGCCGCCGACCTGCCGGAGACGCCCCGTGCCGCCTGCGCGGCCCGGCTCGCAAGCCGGCTGGCTGCCCTGGAGTGCTGGCTCGGCGAGCGGGACTGGCTCGAAGACCGGTTCACCGCCGGTGATCTTGTCATGGCGACCGCCGTCCGCGAGGTCGACCCCGCGACGCTGCAGGACTACGGACGCCTGTCCGCCTGGCTCACCCGCTGTCTCGACCGGCCGGCCTTCCATGCCGCGCTGGCCGCGCAACGGGCAGAACTGGCCGGATGAGCGATGCTCCGCGAGACCAGCTTCGTCTCCCGGTTCATCGGCGGCTGCGCCACGGGACGGGCAAAGCCGCCGGGGAGGGATCGACGTGCTCGGGATCATGAGCTGCCCGGGTGCCATCCACGCAGCCACGGTTCCCCGGAACTGCGCACCGAAGCGGAGCGTGCCATGACCCCGACGATCACCGCCTTCGAGGCTTCGCCCGATCGCGGCGCCGGGCTTGCGCGCGACATGCGGGTGCGATGGGCACTGGAGGAGGTGGGGCAGCCCTATGCGGTCCGCCTCGTCTCCTTCGCCGCGCTGAAGCAGCCCGCGCACCGCGCGCTGCACCCGTTCGGCCAGATCCCGACCTATGAAGAGGGAGACCTCGCTTTGTTCGAATCCGGCGCCATCGTGCTGCATATCGCGGAGCGCCATCCGGGACTGCTGCCGGAAGAGCCGAATGCCCGGTCGCGTGCGATCGCCTGGATGTTCGCTGCGCTCGACACGGTCGAGCCGCCGATCTGGGACCTCGATCTGGCGCGGATGGTCGAGGGCGACAAGCCGTGGCACGCGGCGCGCCAGCCGATGCTCGAGGACCGCGTCCGGCAGCGCCTGGGCGAACTGGCGGCCCGGCTGGGCGGGGCAGACTGGCTGGAAGGGGTCTTCACCTCCGGCGATCTCCTGATGGTGACGGTCCTGCGGCGGCTTCACGGATCGGGCCTGCTGGACGAATACCCCAGCCTCGCCGCCTATGTCGTGCGCGGCGAGATGCGACCTGCCTACCGCCGCGCCTTCGCCGCGCAACGGGCGGTGTTCGATAGCAGGCCAGGGGGCTCATGATGGCGGCAAGGGCAAGAGGCCTGGAATCCGATCCGCTTTCCCCGCAGGACCGACGGATGTGTGCAAAGGTGACACCCTCGATGGCATCCCTGTCGCAGTCGGCCTCGCGCGACTATCCTGCGCCGTCGGGCACGCTCCAGATCGAAGGACGCCAGCCATGAGTTTCGCCGCCTATCTGCCCGCCATGCTCGCCTTCTTTGTCGTTGCCGCGTCCCCGAGGCCCGCGACCCTTGCCGTGTCCACGACCGCCATGGCGCGCGGTGCGCGCCCGGACGCGATTCTGGGGATCGGCCTTGCCGTCGGGCTCGGCGCCTGGGGCGTGGTCGCGGCCGCGGGCCTGGGCGCGCTGCTGGTCCAGTCCACAACGGCCCTGACGGTGCTGCGCTGGGTCGGCGGTGCCTATCTGTTCTATCTGGCCTGGCAATCAGCGCGCAGCGCGATTGCGCCTGCCGGCCCGAACGAAACCGCGGGTCCAGTGTCAGGTAGCCGGCTCATCGCACGCGGATTGCTGCTGAATCTGAGCAATCCAAAGGCCGTGCTGGCCTGGATCTCGGTGCTCGCGCTGGGTGTGGGCATGGACGGAAACGGGGCCGATCTGGCCATCACCACCGGCATGTGCGCGGTGATCAGCCTTCTGATCTACCTCGTCTATGCCGCGGCCTTCTCGCAGCCGCCGGTGCGCGCTGGTTATCGCCACGCGCAGAGGGCGATCGAGGGCATGGCCGCGGTGTTCTTCGCCTATTCGGGGGCCAGGCTCGTCCTGACCCGCACCGAAACGCCGTGATCCCAGACACCTGGCGCCTGACGACGCCGGCCTGGAGGCCGGCGCCGCAGTCATCCATTCATGACGATCCGCAGCAGGATCGTCATGCGCTGGCGTGCGTGGCGGACTCCTCGTCGGCCGCCGCGAAGACGCGCTTGGCGGCAAGAAGGCCGTTGAGGGCCGCGGGGAAGCCGGCATAGACCGACATCTGCTACCCATAGATGCAACGACGCGGCCTCTGGCGTTCCTCGGTGAAAGGCGGGCGGTGGCGGCCCCACACGCCAACCGACAAGGCAAGCCGATCATGACCCGCAACGACCAGGATGGGAACATGCGAATTCGTCCCGAAATGCCAGGCGATGCGGCCGTCATTGCAGCGGTCACGCAGGCTGCCTTTGCGAAGGCGGCGCACAGTTCCGGGACGGAAGCGACGATCGTCGATTCCTTGCGCCGGGCCGGCGCTCTCACCATCGCCCTGGTTGCCGAAGCGAACGGAGAGGTGGTCGGGCACATCGCCTTTTCGCCCATTACGGTGGAGGCACGAAACGCCGGATGGTTCGGTCTCGGACCGGTCTCCGTCGTTCCGGACCTTCAGGGCCAGGGCATCGGGTCCCGCCTCGTCCGCGAGGGGCTGGACCTGCTGCGGGCACAGGGGGCCAGAGGCTGCGTGGTCCTGGGCGATCCCCGCTTCTACGAACGCTTCGGCTTCCGGGTGGACCCGCGATTACGCTACGCAGGCGTGCCGCCGGAATACTTCATGGCACAGGGCTTCGGGCAGGAGGTGCCGGAAGGGACGGTGGCCTACCACCCAAGCTTCGACACGCACTGAACGGATGCCGGCTGAAGTTTTACGCGAACTTCACCGCCCTTCGGACCGTTGTGTAGGCGTGCCACCGTCCGATCCGTCGAATCCGGCCTCACCGGTTGCAACACGGGACCGCTTGGCGATTCCAACAAAGCGCTACATCAATGGTGCCGTGCGGTCGTCCGCGTTACAGAGTCTGTTTTCTCAGCGTTGCCGTTAAACGTGCAGTCGATTTCATAGAGTGATTGCTTCATGCCCTTCAGCGACCCTCACCATCCGCTTTCGAAGCCGGAGAATTTGCGTCGCGCCATTCACGCAGCGGGTGTGGCGCTCTGGTCGTGGAACGTCACCGACGACCGCTTCTCGATGGATGAGCGGGCGTTCGATCTCTGGGGGCTGGAGAAGAGCAGCAAGGTCACCTTCGAGGATCTTTCGGCGCATATCCATCCGGCCGACAGGGACCGCGTGCGCGCCGCTTTCACCGCAACGCGCGGCATCGTCGGTGCCTACGAGATCGACTTCCGCATCATCGTTCGCGAGGAGATCCGCTGGGTCTCGGCCCGCGGCCTCGGCGACGATGCCGCACTCCACCAGGGCCAGATGTTCGGGATCTTTCTCGACGTCACCGGACGCAAGCAGGCCGAGGAAGGTCACGAGCTGCTGGCCGGTGAGATGAGCCACCGGGTCAAGAACCTGCTGACCATCGCCATGGGCCTGACCAACATCACCTCGCGTTCGACGACCACCGCCAAGGAAATGGCGGGGGAACTGACCGGACGGCTGGCGGCCCTGGGCCGGGCGCATGATCTGGTGCGGCCGCTGGCCAGCGATCAGGGGACGGCGGCGCTGCTGGGCGATCTCCTGACGGTCCTGCTGTCGCCCTATGAGGATCTCGGCGCCTTCAGGGGCCGCATCCGTGTGGCGGTGCCGCGCATGGGCGTCGGCGAGAACGCGGCGACGGCGCTTTCATTGATCGTCCACGAGCTGGCGACCAATTCGCTGAAATACGGTGCGTTGTCGATCGATACGGGCATTCTGGACTTGTCCGGTACCACCGACGATCACGATGTGACGCTGGTCTGGACCGAGCGGGGCGGGCCGGCGGTGGAATCGCCGGACGGCGCCGAGGGCTATGGCTCGAAGCTGATCCGCCGCAGTGTCGCCGTACAGCTCGGCGGCACGATCAGCTATGACTGGTCCAACGAAGGCGTCGTCGTCATGCTCAAGCTCAGGGGCGAGAAGCTGGCGCTTTAGCGTCCCGCTCCATTGCTGGCCCCCGGCCAGGCTTGATGATAGGCGAGGCGGCTTCGAATCTGCTTATCAATCCGGCATCATGCTCCATTCCATGTCATTGCTTGCCCATCTTCGCCGCTTGCTGCCGCAGCTCGGGCCGGTCAGCCGCGCCGAGCAGCTTCGTGCGAGCGTCGGAGCCCTCGTTGGAATCGCGCTGACGGGACTCGTGACCCATCTGGTGCTGGGGGCCGACGCGTCCGTTCCGCTTCTCGTGGCGCCCATGGGAGCCTCGGCCGTGCTGCTCTTTGCGGTCCCGTCCGGCCCGCTCTCCCAACCCTGGTCGATCCTGGGGGGCAACGTTTCGGCTGCGCTGATCGGGATCACGTGCCGGATGTGGATTTCCGATCCGCTCATCGCCATGTCCGTCGCCGTCTGCCTGGCTGTCGCGACGATGTTCCTGCTGCGCTGCCTGCATCCGCCGGGCGGCGCGGTGGCCGTCACGACGGTGCTGTCGGGCCCTGCCGTCGACGCGCTGGGCTATGGCTTCGCCATCGTCCCCGTCGGGCTCAACTCGCTCCTTCTGCTCCTGGTGGCAATCGCCTTCAACAATCTCACCGGGCATCGCTATCCCCATCTGCCGACACGCCAGCCCGCGTCGCGTCATGCGACGACGGACAAGCCACCCCGGGACCAATCGGCTTCACCCTGGACGATCTGCGGGCCGTGCTGCGCGAGCAGAACGAGGTGATCGACGTCGGTGCCGAAGACCTTCTGACCTTGCTCCGCTCCGCCGAGGAAGAAGCGTTCCGGCGTCGCTCCGCCGGCCTCTTCTGCGGCAACGTCATGTCCCGTCACGTCATCACGGTCTCGCCCCACGAGAGGATCGCGACGGCATGGCAGATCATGCAGGCGCGAGAGCTTCGGGTGCTGCCGGTGACCGACGGCGCGGGGATCGTCGTCGGCATGCTGCGGCCCGAGGATTTCGTCGGCGCCGTTGGCCGCGGCGTCGGCCGGCCTTCACTGGGTCCGAAGGGGCGCCTTCGGAACGGTCTGGCAACCGGGCTTTCGATGCGCAGCCCGGTCCGGCAGATCATGGCGGGGGTTCCCTATCGGGCCTCGGTGGACACGCCCATTGCCGATCTCGTGCCGTTGATGGGCGATGCCGGCCTCCACCACACGCCTGTCACAAATGTCTCCGGCCGCCTCGTCGGTCTCGTGACCCAGACCGACCTCGTGAATGCGCTGTTCCGCGGCGTGGGGGAAGTGGGACCAGCGGCGATCGCGGCCTGAAGGTAGCCGATCGAATGCGGCGGGGGTTCGCCGACGCTTGCGCCGGCAGCGGGCAGATCACGTCGCCACCCGGAGCCCGAGATTGCTGGTATCCTCCAGCCCCGCCGCGGAGAGCCCGGCGCAATAGCGGTCGAGAAGCTCGCGGTTCATGAAGCGGAGCGCGTCGTGGACCGTCGTCATCGTTGTGCCGGGACGCGTCGACATGAAGGTGGCCAACGCCTCGCCGGCCTCCGCGACACGCCCATGGGCTCCCAGAAACGCGGCAAGGTCGCGGTGCGGCCACGCCATTCCGGGCTTTTCAGCCAGGGCTCGCCGTGTCCAGCGGGCCGCCTCCTCGGGCTGGCCGGATGCGAAATGGGCCAGGCCGATGCCGATGAACGAATTGAAGGCGAAGGGGTCCAGCGGCGAGAGCCGCAGCGAGCGTTCGAAACAGGCGAAGGCGTCGTCGGGCTGGCCGGAATAGACCCGGGCAAAGCCGCGCCGCGTCCATGCCAGGCGTGGTTGACGTCGAGATCCAGCGCCCGGTCGATCAGCGTGTTCGCCCGTTCGATGTCCGCCTCGATGAGCATCGTGGCCGTGGCCGACGCGGTGAGGGCGAGCGGATCGTCGTCGATCCGTCCCAGCGTGCGCTCCAGGAGGGTGCGCCCGCGGGCCCGCTGCTCGGCGATGGTGGTGACCCAATTGTAGGCGATGTGCTGGGCATGGGCCCAGGCGCCGATCGCCGCGGCCCGACCATAATCCGGCTCGAGCGCCAGCGCCTCGTCGATCAGCACGATGGCGCGCTCGTTCTCCTCGTGGCGATGGGCCCACAGATGCGGCAGCGCCCGCATCACCAGATCGTAGGCGAGAAGGTTGTCCGGCGGCTTGCGGCGGGCGCGCTCGACCTCCGCCTGGCGGATGGTCGGATGCAGGGCGCCCGAGACGATCTCGGCGATATGGTCCTGGACGGCAAAGAGATCGTCGATCTTCGCGTCGATCCGCTCGCTCCAGATCTGCAGCGCGGTCTCGCCGTCGACCAGATGCAGCGAGACGCGCATGCGCGCATTCGAGAACCGGACGCTGCCCTGCAGGATGTAGCGAACCCCGAGCTCGGCGGCGATCTCGCGCGTGCCGAGCGGCGTGTCGCGGTAAGCGGCGGCAGACTGGCGGGCGATGACGAGGAATTCGCGAACCCGCGACAGGCTGGCCGTGACCTCCTCCACCATCCCGTCGATGAAATTGGCCCGGTCGACATCCCCGCTGAGATTTTCGAACGGCATGACCGCCACCGAGGGCTGGGTCCTGGGGTCGGGCACCGCGATGGTACGCCCCCGGCTGGCGCTGACGACCTTCGGCGTCCAGATCCAGATGCGCTCCTGCTCGGAAAACCCCTTCACCCTGCAGGGGCCGATATCGGTGAAATACAGATTGGTCTTGCCGCGCAGATACTCGAATACGCCGCGCGAGATCGCCACGCCGCCCGCCGGAGCGAGTTCCTGGACGCGCGTGGCCAGGATGATGCCCTCGCCGAAACGGTCGGTCTCGGTGACCACGACATCGCCGATGACGACCCCGATCCGCACCGAGAGCGGCTGTTCGTCGTCCGGGTGGTCTGCCAGAAGGGACCGCTGGAACCGTGCGGCCCATTTCACCGCGTTGACGGCGCTGGCGAATTCCATCAGCAGCCCGTCGCCGTTGGTCTTGAATACCTCGCCGCCGAAATCGCCGATCGTGGGCAGGACAAGGGTGCGATAGGCGCGCGCCACCGCCCCGAGGGCCGCCGCCTCGTCAGCCTCGACGAGACTCGAATAGCCTTCGACATCCAGGGACAGGATGGCTGCGAGACGGCGAAGCGGCGCCATCGGTCACGCGTACCCCATTGATGAGGACCTGTAACAGACTATCAAACTTCCCCAGCGCTAGCCAAGGGAGACTGTTCTGCTACGGCGTGCCTATCGCCGCTCCTTACCAAATGTCGTCGGCCAACTGCTCCGCCGCTACTGCGCGGCTGCGGCGGTCGCCGGACGTGCCGGCAGGACCGGCGCATCCTCGGCCGGGGGGTTCGCTTCGAGATCCGCGATCAGCTGCTTCATCTCGTCGATCTCGCGCACCTGCGCGGCGATGATCTCGTCGGCAAGCTCGCGCACGCGGGGATCGCTGATCTCGGCCCGCCTGCTGGTCAGGATCGCGATCGAGTGGTGCGGGATCATCGCCTTCATGTAGGCGACGTCGCCGACCGTCTCCTGGCTGCGCACGAGAAACAGCGAAGCCGCGAAGATAATCGCAGCACCGACCAGAATGCCGATGTTGGCGGCTCTGTTCTTGTACATGGACCACATGAAGCCGAGCATGACGATGGCCATCACGGCGCCCATGTAGACCGCCATCCAGGTCCGCGTCTGGCTGTAGAAGACGTGATCCAGGGCGTAGGTGTTGAGATACATCAGACCGAACATGACGACGGTTGAGGTGGCGATCATCGCGCCGAAGCGGGTGTAATTCATGATGTGCCTTCCTTTTCCGGTTGTAGGGCGAACGCACCGGGCGCCGCATGGATGCGTCCGGGGGCCAGACGCTCCGTGCTTCGGCGGACGGCGTGCGCAGAATCTTTCTCGAAAACCGCTGGCAGATCTCGGCCACGCCAGGTGCCTGACGCCGGTCAGCAGACAAGCCGTTGAACGGCGGTACGGACCGCGTCAAACCTGGATGAATGCGGCCTGGCGCGCCGCTCCGGTCACTTTTCCTGGCTTGCCGGCTGGCCCTTCTGCCAGGGCCATCGCCCCTCGATCTCCACCTCCAGGGCGAAGCTGAGGAAGGTCCGGACCAGAACGATGCCCGCGAGGACGGCGAGACTGTCCAGCGTCGGCTCGATGGCGACGGTATTGATGATGTCCGCCGCGACCAGGAATTCGAGCCCGAGGAGAATGGAACGCCCGAGGCTCGAGCGGAACGTGTGGAACGCGTCGGACCTGTCACCGCCGAATCGTTGCCTCAGGAAGGTGATGGTGGCGCCGATCGTCCCGATGACGATCACGAGGATGCCTGCAACCTCAATGCCGCGAGTCGTCCAGTGCAGCGCCTGGCTCAGAGCCTCGTCCATTCAGAACTCCCTGTGGTGATGCAGCCGGTTTCGGCCGCGCAAGGGTCATGCAGATCTGCACGTGATGAGAAGGCTAGCGCCGCTTTCCTCGACGTCGACGCGTGGCGAATGTCGAGCGAACCCGCGTGTCCCACTCCGCAGATGGCGGGACAAGGCTCAGCAAGCCGGCCGAAGGGACCTCGCAGCCGCCCCAGCCGAGATAGCCGCACCTTGC
Organism: Aurantimonas sp. A2-1-M11; assembly: GCF_036549475.1. Classification (NCBI taxonomy): domain Bacteria; kingdom Pseudomonadati; phylum Pseudomonadota; class Alphaproteobacteria; order Hyphomicrobiales; family Aurantimonadaceae; genus Aurantimonas; species Aurantimonas sp. A2-1-M11. The sequence goes on from NZ_JAZHLI010000016.1 coordinate 38,355, forward strand.
GGCGAACCCCGCCGGCCTGATGGCCGGCGGGTTCGTGAGCCGCGAAAGACCGGCATACCGTCGTCAGAACTCTTCCCAGCTGTCTTCCCAGGCCTTGGGAGCGCGCGCGGCGCCCCCGGAGCCGGTGGTGCGAAGCTGGGGGACCGGCGCGGCCACACGACGCGCCGGCTGCGCGCTCCGGCCGGTATCGCGGCCATCAATCCGGAACCTGGCCATCGCGTGGGCCAGTTCGTCGGTCTCGTTCGAAAGCGTCTGGCTGGCAGCCGTGGCTTCCTCGACCATCGCGGCGTTCTGCTGGGTGACCTTGTCCATCTGGTCGGCCGCGCCGGAGACCTCCCGCAGGCTCGTCGCCTGTTCCCGGGCCGATGCGGCGATGGTCGAGATGACCTCGGCCATGGCGCTGACCTCGGTGACGATCTCCTCCAGCGACTTGCCGGACGCGGTCACCAGTTCCACGCCGGTGCCGACCTGCTCGCGCGAGGTGGCGATCAGGGTCTTGATCTCCTTGGCCGCTTCCGCGGAACGCTGGGCGAGACCGCGCACTTCCTGCGCCACCACCGCAAAGCCCTTGCCCGCCTCGCCGGCCCGTGCCGCCTCGACGCCGGCGTTGAGTGCCAGGAGGTTGGTCTGGAAGGCGATTTCGTCGATCACCGAGATGATCGAGTTGATCTTCTCGGACGACTGCTCGATCTGGCCCATGGCGGTGACCGCCTTGCCGACGATCTCGCCGCCCTTCCGGGCCTTTTCGCGGGCCCCCGAGGCGACGAGCTGCGCCTTGCCGGCGCCCTCGGCGGTCTCGTTGACGGCCTGGGTCACCTCGCCCAGCGCCGCGACGGTCTGCTCCAGGCTCGCCGCCTGCTGCTCGGTGCGGTGGGCCAGGTCGTTGGACGCCGTGTTGATCTCGCCGAGACCTGTGCGGATCGAGCCGATGGAGGTCGCCACCTCGCCGATCGCCGTCTCCAGCTGCCCGACGGCGCTGTTGTAGTCGTCCGCCATGGCCCCGAAATCACCGGGAAGCCGGCTGTCGACCCGGCTCCGCAGGTCGCCGTCCTGCAGGCGCTTGAACGCTTCCGCGAACGCCTTCAAGGCGGCCTTCTGCTGCGTTTCGACCTCGGCCTTGGCCTGTTCGACGGCCTTCCGCTCAGCTTCCAGCGTCTCCAGATAGACCGATATGGCGTAATCCATGTCCAGAAGGGCGGCCTTCGTGACCACCGCGATCTCCCGGGACAGGCGCTCGGATCCCTTGCGTGAGAACCGTGACGGCCACCGCTTCTCGACGATCTGGCCGATCAGACTCTCCAGGATCAGCGCATAGCCACCGATGTACCAGCGCGGCTCCAGGCCGAGGCGGGCATGGACTTTTCCGACGGTGGAGACGGCCTGGACATAGGTTTCGTCGAACTTGCCCTGGGCGATGGTGTCCCAGTGACGCTCCTGACGCTGCTTGGCCGAGGCGATCTGGAAACCGTCGACTATCGTTCAGGCGAGAAGGAAAAAGGACGGGCACCTGACGCTTTGCGAGACGACAAATTCGTTCACTTCTATGATCTTCTGCGATCGATTGGCTGCCCGGCTCCTTCGTTGGGTATTGCGGTCAGTCCAGCGGCCGGATGTTAGGGAAGCGTAAACCACGACGCCGTCGTCGTGTTACAGTTTCAAGAGGCGATCACAGCGACCGCGTCGCAGTTCATGGCGGATGCGATCCCGGGTCCCGCGCTGCGCACGATGCGCGTCGCGGCTTGATTGCTCAGGAGAATTCCCGTTGATGGAACCCTTCCCAGGCAGGGTGTTCCGGCAAGGACCAGGGGCCCAATGGTGACGTCAATAATCGGCTGGAGCGGAGCGACGATGTCCCGGCGCGGATGGGCGGCCCTGGTTGCCCTCTTTCTCCTCTTGTCCACGCCCGCGATGTCCCAGGTCGCCGACGAGCCCGAAATGGCCGCACCCGAGACGGCGGTGGCGGTCGAGCCGGTGGTGGGCGACGAGGCGATCCGCAGGCGGATCGACCGGATCCTCGAGGCGACCGGCTGGTATCGCGGCGTGGAGGTCGCGGTCGACGAGGGTGTCGTGTTCCTCGACGGGATCGCCGGCTCGCAGGAGGAGCGGACTTGGGCGCGCGATCTGTCGGCCCGGACCGAGGGCGTGGTCGCCGTCGTCAACCGGATCGAGGTGCGCGAGGCCGTCAGTTGGGACCTCACGCCCGCCCTCTCGGAGGCCGAGGGCCTCGCCCGCAGGATCGCCGTCGCCCTGCCGCTGATCGCTCTCGCATTGCTGATCCTGCCGGTCGCCTGGTGGCTGTCGAGCGCGATCGCCTCGCTGATGCGCCGGGTGCTCGCGCCCCGTCTCGAGCATGACTTCCTGCGCGACGTCATCGCACGGGCCATCGCGATTCCCGTTCTCCTGGTGGGTGTCTATCTGGTGCTGCAGGTCGCCGGGCTGACCGGCCTCGCGGTCTCGCTCCTCGGTGGCGCTGGCGTGATCGGCATCGTCCTGGGGTTCGCGTTCCGCGACATTGCCGAGAACTTCCTCGCAAGCCTCATCCTCAGCGTCCGCAGGCCGTTCCGGCAGGGCGACCTGATCGGCGTGACCGGCTACGAAGGCGTGGTGCAGACGATGAACACCCGCTCGACCATTCTGCTGACGATCGACGGCAACCACGTCCAGATCCCCAACGCCACGGTGTTCAAGAACACCATCGTGAACTACACCGCCGCCGCCGCGCGTCGGGTGACCGCGGAGGTCGGCATCGGCTACGACGCCTCGATCGGCGAGGCGCAGAACCTCATCGCGGGTGTCCTGCGCCGCCACGACGCCATCCTGGACGAGCCGCCGCCGATGGTCCTGGTCGACGCGCTGGGAGCGTCAACCGTGAACCTGAAGGCGCATTTCTGGATCGACGGGCGCACCGTGTCACCGCACAAGGTGCGGTCCTCGGCGCTGCGGCTCATCAAGCGGGTGCTCGTCGAAAACGGCATCTCGATGCCGGACGAGGCGCGCGAGATCATCTTCCCGCAGGGTGTGCCGCTCGTGCATCCGGACCAGGTGCAGCCGGATTCGGACACCGGACAGGCCGCGACCACCGCATCGGACGTGCCTGCCGCGACGGCGGCGGAGCCGGATGCCGAGGCAACATCTGCCGAAGGCGGCCTCGGCAACGAGATCGCGGAACTGCCGCGAGACGTCTCCGACGCGGACATTCCGGAAGCGGCGGCCGGAAACCTGTTGTCGGCCAGGTAGCGGCGACGCCGGTCATGTCAGATCGGCACCGGCCGGGTGCCATATCGCCGAGCGGTTTCCTCAAGGGCCGATCACAAGGGCAGGATGAACTGTCTTGGCTCTTCGCTGCCGGTCTCCGGGCCGGCGAGCGAGGACAGCGAGACGCCGAGGAGGCGCACGCCCTTGTCGAATGGCAACGCCGAGCCGAGGAGGGCGATGGCGACGCGTTCGAGCTCGCCGCGCGAGGTGACGGGCTGGAGCGACGACCGGCTGCGGGTGATCTGCCGGAAATCGGCAAACTTGACCTTCAGCGTGACCGTGCGGCCCCGGATGCCGCTGGTCTCACAATAGCGCCAGACCTTGTCAAGGATCGGCTGGAGCGCGGCGCGCATCTCCTCGAACACGAAGAGATCGGCGCCGAAGGTGTTCTCCGCGCCCACCGATTTGCGGATGCGGTTGGCGCGCACGGGGCGCTCGTCGACGCCGCGCGAGATGAAATAGTAATAGGGCCCGGCCTTGCCGAACTGCTCCTGCAGGAAGGGCAGGGATCGCTCTCGAAGGTCGCGCCCGGTGTGGATGCCGAACCGCTGCATCTTGGCCGCGGTCGCAGGGCCGACGCCATGGAAACGGCCGACCGGAAGATCCTCCACGAAGCGCGGGCCCATGGCCGGGGTGACCACGAAGAGGCCATCGGGTTTGCGGTGGTCGGAGGCGAGCTTGGCAAGGAACTTGTTGTAGGACACGCCGGCCGAAGCGGTCAGTCCGGTCACCTCCCGGATGCGCTGGCGGATCCGTTCCGCGATCAGCGTCGCGGAGGGAATGTCTAGGCGGTTCTCGGTGACGTCGAGATAGGCCTCGTCCAGCGACAAGGGCTCGATGATCGGCGTGTGCTCGGCGAAGATCGCCCGGATCTCGGCTGATATCGCCTTGTAGACCTCGAAGCGCGGCTTGACGAAGACGAGGTCGGGGCAGCGACGCCGCGCGGTGACCGAGGGCATGGCCGAGCGGACGCCGAAGACCCGGGCCTCGTAGCTGGCCGCGGCGACGACGCCGCGCTCGCGCGAGCCGCCGACGGCCACGGGCCTGCCGCGCAGCGACGGGTCGTCGCGCTGCTCCACCGAGGCGTAGAAGGCATCCATGTCGATATGGATGATCTTGCGCTGGCGCGCGGGCATGTGCTGCTGAGCCTCGACCGCGTGACCGTCGGGAGGCTGCAGGGTGCCTTTCCCTGGCGCGGCCGCGGCCTGCTGGCTCACTTCGTCCATCCGATCGCCGTCGCCGCCATGTTCCATGCGCACCAGCCGGGGTCCTGGTATCCAGCCCGCGGGGCGGACGCGTGACGCCGTCTGGCGGCGTTCTCTTCAGGGCGCTGCCGATGCGAGAGGCTCGCGCCACGGTCTTCGACGCTTGTTCTAATCCGCGGTCGCCTGTTCCACCAGACGTCCCGGTGGAATCGTCGGGTATCGCCGGTCTTCGCGAAGGGGGAAGCACGACCTGCCCAATCAATCCGACGCGGGCGCGGCTCCTGACCTGGTGTGCCCGACCATATAACTTGACTCCCATATTCATATTACATAATCCCGCTCTCGAATCTGGAGCAAGGGGTTGTGATGAGCGGGATTTACGGTGACGGGCGCATGGTCGGCGGCCCGGCGGGAGCCATTTGCCTCCTGTCGTGGCTGCTGCTGGTCCAGGGTGCGCAAGCGCAGGAAAATGATGTCGTCGCGCTCGATGCCGTCGTTGTCGCCGGCGAAACGGTCGGCACGGATGCCGGTTCACCCGCAGGTAACGGGGCGGCTGCCTCAGAGGTCGAAGACGGATATGTCGCGACCCGAGCCTCGACCGCGGTCAAGGGCGTGGCTTCGCGGCTCGAGACGCCGCAGAATGTCTCGGTGGTCGGTGAGGGACAGCTTCAGGACCAGGGCGTGCACACGGTCGATGAAGCGACACGCTATTCCTCGGGCATCCGGTCGCAGCAATTCGGTGCCAACAACCGGGTGGACTGGTTCACCATTCGCGGTTTTGCCGCTGAACAGGACGGTCTCTTCCTCGACGGCCTGTCGCTGTTCTCCACCGCCTTCGCCAGCTGGCGTATCGATCCAGCCGTGCTCGACCGCGTCGAGATCCTCAAGGGCCCGGCCTCGGTCCTCTACGGCGGCACGTCGCCGGGCGGGCTCGTCAACCTCGTCTCCAAGAAGCCTGTGATCGAGCCGCTATTCTCGCTGACGGCCGGTATCAACGACGACGGCCAAGCTTATTCGGCCATCGACATGGGCGGCAGGCTGACCGAGGACGGCTCGCTCTCCTATCGCTGGAACTCGGTAATTCTTGACGGCGACACCTATGCCGATATCGCCGAGGAGTTCAAAGGCGTCGTCGCGCCGTCCCTGACCTGGGCGCCGGACGCGGACACGACGCTGACGGTGCTCGGCTACTACCAGTCTGAGGATTCCAACAATCTGCCGGGCTTCCTGCCCTATGAGGGCACGGTCCGCCCGGCTTCCTTCGGCCGCATTGACCGGGAACTCTTCACCAGCGATCCGTCGGTCGACGAGTATTCCCGCGACCAGGCGATGATCGGCTACGAGTTCGAGCACCGGTTCAACGAGGCCTTCACGGTTCGCCAGAACCTGCGCTACGCCCATACGGAATCAACCTACGACTACGTCTATCCCTTCGGCTACGCGGACGATTTGTCGGGCCTGAACGGCTTGGCCGGCGGCACGTCGGACCAGCTTGCGCGACTGCATTTCCGCACCACGCCGGATGCCGATTCCTTCAATGTCGACACCCAGCTGGAATCGACATTCGCGACGGGTCCGCTCGACCACACGTTGCTGGTCGGTCTTGACTACCGCTACTACGAGATCGACGATCTGCAGGGCACCAGCACGCTCTATTCGCCGCTCAGCGTCATCGATCCGGTCTACGGCATCAATATCGGGCCGATCGACAACATCTACGTCGACAACACCCAGACCCTGACCCAGACCGGCTTCTACGCCCAGGACCAGATCAGATTCGGCCAGCTCGTCGTGACGCTGAACGGCAGGGCCGACATCATCGAGACCCAGCTCGACAGCAATCTCGGAGCCGATGCCGAGGCATCCGACACCTATTTCAGCGGTCGGGCCGGGGCGGCCTACGTCTTCGACAACGGCATTGCGCCCTATGTCAGCTATTCGCGCTTCGTCACACCGGTGCTCGGCGTCGATCCCGATACCCAACTGCCCTTCGAGCAGGGCGAGGGGAAGCAGTACGAGGTCGGCGTCAAGTACCAGCCGACGGGCTTCGACAGCTTCGTCACCGCCTCGCTCTTTGATCTCACGCGCGGCAACGTCCTCGTCAACGACGTCGCCGGGGGACGGGCCTTCACGCAGATCCAGGTCGGGGAGATCCGCTCGCGCGGCATCGAACTGGAAGGCACCCTGGCGCTCACCGACGGCCTCAGTGCCATCGCCTCCTACACCGCCTACGATATCGACGTGACGGAAACCTCGGACATCAACCAGGGCCTGACTCCGGTGGCCATCCCCGAGGAGTTCGCCTCGCTGTGGCTGGACTACAAGGTGCAGAGCGGCTGGCTGAAGGGGCTCGGCCTGGGCGGCGGCGTGCGCTGGACGGGCAAGTCCTACGCCAACCTCGCCAATTCGCTGGTGGTGCCGGACTTTACCGTCTTCGACGCGGCCGTGTCCTACGAGCGCGGCAACTGGCGCGGCCAGGTCAATGTCGCCAACCTCACCGACAAGCGCTACGTCGCCTCCTGCAACGGCGACACCTCCTGCTTCTACGGCGATCCGCGCAAGGTCACAGCGAGCCTGACCTACACATGGTGAGGAACCTGTAGGGAGCCTCTGACGCAAGAGGCGCTTTGGATGGACATTCCGGCGGCGGTCGAGGGAGGCCCGGAGCAGGCGAGCGTGAAGCCGTTCTGCCCTGCCTCTGGGATCGCCGTCGGAACGCCGGTCGGTTTGTTCTCGGCATTTGGCCCACCGCGCGGAAAGGCGGCGCGGTTTTCCCTGTCAGTCCGCCAATTTTTAACTGGATATTTCAAGTCATGTTATATGCCCGCATGGCCGTGACGCACTTCGGGGAACTGACATGACCGGCATGCCATCATGCGGGACGGCCCGGCCGAGATGGCCGCACGGTGCCGGCAAGATCGCTCCCGCCCTTCGAACGCGCGATGCGGATGCAGGCACGATGCCGCATGGGGACGCCGCATGGTGACGTTCGCACGGCCCGCGCGCCACGGGACGTCCGGCGACCGCCGTCCGACTGCACCGGGTTCCCGCGAAGGCGAGGCGATGCAGGACGCCGAAGCGAAATTCTGCGCCGCGGTGGAAATCGCCACCCAGACCCCCGCGGGTTTCCTTGACCATCTCGCCGGCATTCTGGCCGATCATATGCCCCCCGCCCGAAAGGCCGGCGAGGTGGTCGCCCTCGACTTCTACGGGGCCCAGGCGCGGCTCGAGGAGCGCGGCGGTACGCTGGCTGCCCGAGCCACGGCCCTCGACCGCGGCGCCCTGGCCAACATGAAATATCTCATCGCCTGGAACATGCGGGAGTTCTTCGGCCCGGATGTCGAGATCGCCTGGTCGGGCGACGGGGCGGGCACGTCGGAGCTGCCGCAGTTCCGCGAGATGCAGGTGGTCGATTCCTGGCAGGTCACGCGGAAGATGCGGCGGGTGCGCCTCGTGGGCCACGATCTCGAGCGGTTTCGCAGCGGCGGACTGCATGTGCAGCTGCTGATCCCGCCGAAGGGCCGCGCGCCGGTCTGGCCGAACGCGGTGCCGTCCGGCATCCCCGCCTGGCCGGAGGGAGAGGACCGCCTGACCCTGCGCACCTACACCATGCGCCGTCTCGACCCCGGCGCAGGCTGCGTCGACATCGATGTCGTGCTGCACGATGGCGATAGCCCCGGCTCCGACTGGGCGCGCGCGGCCACGGCCGGCGACCCGGTCGGCATGATGGGGCCCGGCGGCGGCGGCGTCCTGCCGGCCGCGCGCATGCTCCTGGCCGGCGACGAGACGGCGCTGCCAGCGATCGCGCGCATGCTGGAGGAACTGCCGGCCGAGGCCACCGGCACGGCCATCATCGAAATCGCCGATGCCGCCGAGATCCAGTCCCTCGACCATCCGGCCGGCTTCGACCTGATATGGCTGGATCGCAGGGGCCGCGCGGCCGGAACGACCACGCTCCTGGAAGAGGCGGTGGTCGACCTCGACTGGCCGTCAGAGGCTGGCGCGTCGGTCTGGATCGGCTGCGAATTCCAGGCCTTCAAGCGGCTGCGCCACCATTGCCGCCGGCACTGGGGGCTGAAGGCGCGCGATCATCTGGTGGTCGCCTATTGGCGCGCCGCCCCCGACGAGGCGTCGGGCCAGGCCCATCGCTGACCGTCGTGAGGCAGCCAGTTACTCGGCCGCCAGGGTCGAAGGCAGGACGGCGTCCCGTTCCTGGGCGTCCACCAGACGGCGATAGGCACCGCCGCGTTCGAGCAGCGCGTCATGGGAGCCTTCCTCGACAATCCGGCCGCCATCGACCACCACGATCCGGTCGGCATGGCGGATGGTCGACAGGCGATGGGCGACGATCAGGGTCGTGCGGCCCTTGGCGAGTTCGGCGAGGGCCGTCTGGATGGCGCGTTCGGTCTCGGTATCGAGCGCCGAGGTCGCCTCGTCGAGGATCAGGATTTCCGGGTTCTTGAGGAACATGCGGGCGATCGACAGGCGCTGCTTCTGGCCGCCCGACAGCTTCAGGCCGCGCTCGCCGACCAGTGTATCGAGGCCGTCCGGCAGCCGCGCGACGGTGTCGGCGAGATGCGCCCGTCCCAGCGCGTCCCAGATCTCGGCGTCGTCGGCGTCGAGCCGGCCATAGGCGACATTGTCACGGATCGTCCCGCCGAACAGGAACACGTCCTGCTGGACGACGCCGATATGGCTGCGCAGCGAGGCGAGGGTCATGTCGCGGATGTCGATGCCGTCGATGGTGATCGCGCCGCGAACGAGATCGTAGAAGCGCGGCACCAGCGCGCAGATCGTCGTCTTGCCTGCGCCGGACGGGCCGACAAAGGCGATCGTCTCGCCGGCCGCGACCTGCAGATCGATGCCGTTCAGCACCGGATGGCCGGTCGAATAGGTGAAGTGCACGTCCGAGAACCGGACCTCGCCGGCGAGCCGGTCGACGGTGCGGGCGCCCGGGCGATCGACGATGTCGGGTGCTGTGTCGAGGAAATCGCAATAGCGGCGGAAGCCGGCGATTCCCTTGGGATAGCTCTCCAGCACCGCGGCGATCTTCTCGACCGGGCGGAAGAAGACGCCGACCAGCAGCAGAAAGCCGACGAAGCCGCCATTCGACAGGTCGCCGGCGATGACGAAATAGGTGCCGGCGACCATGACGATCACCTGGGTCAGCCGCATCGACAGATAGTTCAGCGACTGGCTGACCGACATGATGCGGTAGGCGTCGAGCTTGCGGTCGCGATACTGCGCGTTGTCGCGGGCAAAGAGCGAGCGCTCGTGATTCTCGTTGGCGAAGGCCTGGACGACACGGATGCCGCCGACATTCTCCTCGATGCGGGCATTGAACGCGCCGACGCTGCCGTAGATTGCGCGCCAGGTCTCGGTCATGCGGGCGCCGTAGCGTATGGTCAGGACGGTCCCGACCGGCACCATCACCGCCGTGATCAGCGCCAACTCGACATGGACGAACAGCATCAGCACGAAGGCGCCGAGGAAGGTCATCACCGCGATGAACAGATCCTCCGGCCCGTGATGGGCGATCTCTCCGATCTCCTCCAGATCCTTTGTCAGGCGGCCCACCAGATGGCCGGTCTTCTGGTTGTCGAAATAGCCGAAGGACAGCTTCTGGAGATGGTCGAAGGCGCGCCGGCGCATCTCCGTCTCGATATTGATGCCCAGCATGTGGCCCCAATAGGTGACCACCGCCATCAGCCCGGTGTTGAGAAGGTAGATGGCCAGCAGGCCGATCGCCGCCGCGATGATCAGGTTCCACTCGCCGCTCGGCAGCAGCGTGTCGATGAACACCTTTACTGCGATCGGGAAGGCGAGCTCGAGGAGGCCGGGCAGTACCGCGCAGCCGAAATCCAGGATGAACAGGCCGCGCCAGGGGGCGTAATAGGAGAAGAACCGCGCAAGCATCCGGGCCTCGTCAATGTCTCTGGCGCCAGAAGCGGGCCGGACGGCGTTCGCCGAACCGGCCCAGAATGGCCGCGCATGATGATGATAGACTGTTTCGCCGCCACGTTCCGCCGCGCGTCATGCGCCTACTGGAAGCGGATCGGTACCGTCAATGACACCGCGCCTCCGCCGGGCGGTGCGGGGAATGGGCTCGCCCGCCGCAGGAGCGAGACCGCGGCGTCGTCGAGGATCCGGCCGGCCGACCCGGCGACCCGCGCCGACGTGACGCGGCCATTGCCGTCCATCCGGAAGGCGACCGTCACTGTGCCGGACCCGCCGCCGCGCGGGCTGCGCTTGTAGCGGTTGAGCCGTGCCTGGACGGCGTTGCGCCAGCTTGCCAGCGCCGAACGCGAGACATTCGCGCCCTGGGAGACCTGCTGCTGCCGGCGGCCCGCGGTGGCGGTCGACGGCGGCGGAGCAGCCTTCTTCCCCTGCCGGTTCTGTTTGCGCTCGACGGGCTTGCGCCGCTCGCGCGGCTTGGCCTGCTTCGTCTCCTCGCGAGCGGCCTGGCGCACTCTCGGCGGCGGGTTCGGACGGAATGTCGGCACCGGCACCACGGCGGGTGCCGCCATCTGCTCCGGCTCAGGCTCCGGCTCCGGCTCGGGCTGCGGTTCGGCCTCCGGCTCCGGCGTCTCCGGCACCTTGGGTTCCTCTACCTCGGGCGGATCGACGGGCTCCGGCATCGGCTCGGGCGCAACGTCCTCTTCCGGCTCAGGCTTCGGCTCCGGAAGGGGGTCGGCGACCGGCTCGGGCTCTGCTTCCGCTTCGGGGGCCGGCTCCTCGGGCGGAGGCTCGGTGGATTCCGGCTCGGCGACGGCCTCCGTGGAGGCGACATCGGGTGTTGCGGCCGGCGCGGCGAGCTCGATCAGGATCGGCGCCTGCTCATTGCCCGCCGGCGCCTCTTCGGGCACCCGGGCGAGGACGGCATAGGCGACGGCACCGTGGGCCGCCAGGACCAGCATCGCCGCCAGCGGCCAGCGCAGCAGGGCTGCGCGTCCCGAACGGGTGCCGTCGCCGAAGGGGATCGGGTCGCCGCCGCTGGCCATGGGTCAGGGCTGCCCTGGGACTGCCGCAGCGGCGGTCGCCGCACCGGTGTCCTCGAGACCGACCAGGCCGATCTTCAGGTAGCCGGCGGTGCGCAGCGCATTCATCACCTCCATCAGGTCGCCATAGGCGATGGCGCCGTCGGCGCGCAGGAGAATGCGTTCGTCGCGATTGCCGCCGGTGGCCGCGTCGAGCGCCATGGCGAGGGCTGCGGAATCGACCGGATCCTCGCCGATCAGCAGCGTCTGGTCGCTCTGCACGGTCAGGTAGATCGGCTCGTCCGGCCGCTCGCGGGGTTCGGCGTTGGACAGGGGCATGTCGACCGGCGCGTCCACGGTCGACAGCGGAGCGGCGACCATGAAGATGATCAGCAGCACCAGCACCACGTCGATGAACGGGGTGACGTTGATTTCGGAGAGTTCGCCGGCGCCGCCCAGATCGTCGCCGCCACCCTGGTTGAGATTGATCCCCATCGGCCTACTCCGTGGCGGCCATCAACGGCGCCGCTCCCTGGCCGGTTCGGCGACGGTCGAGATCGCGCGACAGATGCTGCAGGACGAGGGCCGAGCCGTCGGACAGGACGGCGCGATAACCGGCAATCGAGCGGGCGAAGACGTTGTAGACGATGACCGCCGGAATGGCGGCCACGAGGCCGATCGCGGTGGCCAGCAAGGCCTCGGCGATGCCGGGGGCGACGACGGCGAGGTTGGTCGTGTTGGCCTGACTGATGCCGATGAAGGCGTTCATGATGCCCCAGACGGTGCCGAACAGGCCGACGAAGGGGGCCGTGGAGCCGATGGTCGCGAGAATGCCGGTGCCGCGCGAGATCGACCGGCCGGCGCCGGCCTCGATGCGCGACAGCGCGACGGAGACGCGCTCCCTGATGCCGTCGTCGGAGAGATCGGCCGAGCGGGCCCGCTCGGCGTCGGCGCTCTGGGCGAGGGCCGCCACCGGACCCCGCCAGCGGCGGCGCTGGGCGGTCAGCGCGTCGGACAGGGTGTCGGCACGGGCAAGCCGGCGGACGCCGGCGCGGGCGCGGCGTTTGGCAAGGAGCAATTCCAGCGCCTTGGACAGGCCGATGGTCCAGGTGACGAGCGAGGCGAAGGCCAGCCCGATCATCACCGCCTTCACCACCCAGTCGGCGGCCATGAACATGCCCATGGGCGACAGATCGTGGGGCAGGGCCGCGTTGCGCTCACCCGGTGCAGCGGCGGATGCCTGCGCCGTTGCGCCCGGTTGTGCTTCCCTGTTCGGGGCTGTCTCCGCCGGTGTAGCGGGCGCCGCAATTGTTGCGGGCGCGGCTGCGTCATTGGCGGTCGGTGTCGCCTCGCCCTCCGGCGAGGCCGCAGGCTCAGGGGCTCCCTGCGCGACCGGATCGGTCGTCCGGTCCTCTGCCGGCAAAACAGTCTCCGCACCTGCGTCGGAGTCGGCATCGGGTCCGGCAACGGGCGCCGTCACCGGTGCCGTCCCTTGTGATGTGCTCGGGCTGGCCGCAGGGACGTTCGTGTCCTGCGCCATGGCCGTGTCGCGCGGTTGCGGCGCGACTGCGACGATCAGGGCAATGGCGAATGCAAGCCGGGACAGGGCGGACCTGTGGGCGGGAAGATGGGTCATGTCTGGCCGTTCGTCCTTCGGGCGTTGCCCGGTCACTGTTCCACGGGGTCGGCCGTCGCGTTGCCGGCCCGATCGAGGGAGCGTTCCGCTGCGCATAATCTAATCTGATAGTAATAGTCAACTTTACGCATGGTGCTGTCGGAGTGCTGCCCTCAGCGCGGGAACGCCAGCTTCATGTCGTCGGAAGGCCTGGCCAGGACATCCATGGGAATTCCGTAGATGGCCTCCAGGCGTTCGGGGGTGATAATGCCGGCCGGCGCGCCCCGCGCCACAAGGCGCCCGTCCTTCAAGGCGATGATCTCGTCGCAGAACCGGGCCGCCATGTTGATCTCGTGCAGGACGACGATGACCCCGACGCCGCGCCGGTCGCAGAGGTCGCGCACCAGCGACAGCATCTCGATCTGGTGCGCCACGTCGAGGGCCGAGATCGGCTCGTCGAGGAGGAGATAGCCTGCGTCCTGGGCAACCAGCATGGCGAGCCAGACGCGTTGGCGCTCCCCGCCCGACAGGCTTTCCACGAAGCGGTCGGCATAGGTCGCGGTGTCGGTGAGCGCCAGGGCCTCGTCGACCTTCTCCCGGTCGGCGGGGCCGAACCGGCCGAGGGCGCCGTGCCAGGGGTAGCGGCCGAGCGCGACGAGTTCCTTGACCAGCATGCCGGGCACCAGCGGCGTGTGCTGCGGAAGATAGGCAATTCGCCGCGCCAGTTCCCGCTCGCCCCATTCCCCGATCGGCCGACCGTCGAAAGCGAGGCGTCCTGTCGTCGGGCGAAGCTGGCGCGCCAGGAGCTTCAGCAGCGTGGACTTGCCGGAACCGTTGTGTCCGACGAGGCCGGTGACGGTGCCATGGCCGAGGCTGAGTGTCAGGGGGGAGAGCAAGGTGCGCGCCGGCACGCCGACGCCTGCCTCCTCGAGGGTGAAAGCGGCGTTCATGATGTCGATCCTCTTCGACCGAGCAGAATCAGCAGGACGGGAGCCCCGACGAGGGCGGCGACCAAGCCGGTCGGCAATTGATAGGGAAAGGCGATCGTGCGCCCGAGGAAATCGGCAAGGGCCATGATCGCCGCCCCGGCGAGCCCGGCGACGAGAAGCGTCGGCAAGGGCTGGCGGATGCCGAGATAGTGGACCATGTGCGGCGCCATCAGCCCGACGAAGGTCAGCGGGCCGATGATCGGCGTCGCCGCGGCCGTCAGGAGGGCGGCGAGGACGAGAAGGCAGGCCCGAGCGAAGGCGAGCGGCACGCCGAGCGCGGCGGCCTGCCGGTCGCCCAGCGGCAGGATCGCCAGCCAGCGCAACGTCGGCACCGCCGCCCCGACCAGCAGGATTGCGGCGATCGCGACGGGGATCGCGTCGGCCATGGTAATGCCCTGGGTCGAGCCGCCCATCCAGTCGACGAGGATGAAGGCGCGCGGATCGCCCCCGGCCGCCAGCACGCCGACAACGGCATCGAGAAGCGCATTCAGCGCGATGCCGGCCAGAAGGATGGTCTCCGGCGAGAAGCCCGTGCGGCGGCCGTAGGCGAGGATCGCGACGAGAACGGCGAGGCCGCCGAGGCTGGTCGCCAGGCTTTCGCCAAAGAGCCCGAGATCGCCGACGACGAACAGCGACAGCGCGAAGGCGAAGGCCGAGCCGGCGCTAACGCCCAGAACCTCTGGGCTTGCCATCTCGTTGCCGGTCAGGCGCTGCAGGATTAATCCGGCGACAGCGACCATGGCCCCGGCCGAGGCCGCGGCGAGGAGCCGGGGTGCGCGCCAGGGCAGGATCGCGTCCCAGTCGGCGACGGGCAGGATCTGCCAGCCGCCGGCGGCGTCGCGCCCGACGAACAGCACCAGGACCAGAAGCAGCGCGAGCCCGCCGCACAGCGTCATTCGGATGCAGCGGCCAAAGTGGGCGGGCGCCTGGGAGACCGACGCCTCGAGTGCAGGGCGGACGTTCGCGCGCAGGCGCGGCAGCAGGAGCAGCAGCAGCGGCGAGCCGAAGATCGCCGTCACCGCGCCGGTCGGCAGGAACTCGGAGGACACGCCCGAGAGCAGCGTCACGGTGCAATCGGTCGCGAGCAGCAGCAGGGCGCCGATGACGCTCGACCAGACAAGCCGCTCGCCGAATTGCCGGGCGCCGGCCAGCCGCGCCAGGATCGGCGCGACGAGGCCGACGAAGCCGATGACGCCGACGGCGCTGGTCACGAAACAGGCGAGAAGCACGGCAAGAGCCACCGCCCCGAGTCGGATACGGGCCACGTGCAGCCCGAGGGATGACACGCTGGCATCGCCGAGGTCCAGCAGCGCGAGCGGCCGCACCAGCAGCCAGGCCGGCACGACCAGCACGGCGAGGCGCAGCGCGAGGTCGAGCGTCGGCTGCCAGCTCTGCTGGGCCAGCGAACCGGCGCCCCAGATGAACAGGCTGACCAGATAGCGGTCCTTGATCATGATCAGGATCGCCGAGAGCGCGCCGCAATAAAGGCTGACGACCAGGCCGGCAAGCACGAGGGAGACCGCCGAGAAATTGCGTCGCACGAGCAGGAAGACGACCAGCGTCGACAGGGCGCTGCCGCCGATCGCCACCAGGTCACGGCCAAAGCCGAAGAGCGCTGGCGCGAACAGCGTCGCCAGCGCCAGCGCCAGCCGGGCGCCGGCATCGATACCCAGTGTCGTCGGGGAGGCCAGAGGATTGCGCAGCACCTGCTGCAGGATCGCGCCGGATGCCGACAGGGCCGCGCCGCACAGGAGCGCCATGGCAAGGCGCGGGAGATCGGCATGGAGGAACACCACGCGCGCGGCATCGTAGCCTGCGGTCTCCGGCATCGCCCACAATTGGGCGATCGGGCCGGCGACGACGGCGACGAGCAGCATCGCGGCCGGGAGCGCCAGCACCGCGGTGAAGCGGGCCGGCCCGTTCATGCGCGGCGACAGGATCATGCGGGCGCGCGTTCCCCGGATTCGTCCGCCGGTCCGGCCAGGGCGTCGGTGAGGAGCCCGGCGATGCGCAGGGCCGAGGGAAGCGCGCCGAACATCAAGGCGGGCGGCAGGACGGTGACCTGTCCGGCCGCGACGAAGGGAAGCTCGCGCCAGAGCGGGCTTTCGCCGAGCGTCTGCAACAGGTTCGGCGGCAGCGGCTCGAAGGCGAAGAGGCGCACGTCGGCGGTGGTCGCCAGTGCCTCGATGCCGACGGTCGCAAAGCCCCAGTAATTGGTCTCGCCCGCATAGGCATTGGCCAGCCCGATCCGGTCCAGGACGGCCTGGTAGAGTCCCTTGCCGCCGAATACCCGCACATGGCGGGAATCCATGAAAGCGACGAGATAGACCGGCGACAGCGCCAGGCCGGAGAGGCGCCCGGCGCAGGCGGAAAACCCCGCGTCGACCGTCTCGAGATAGGCTGCGGCGGCGCCCTGCCGGCCGGTGCGCCGGCCAAGCTTGCGGGTGACCACACCGGCGCGCTCCAGCGGATCGGCGCCTTCCTGGTAGATGGTCAGGCGTTCGACGGGGGCGATGCGGGCAAGTGCCGGCTCCTGGCGCGCGACATATTCGGTGGTGAGGATCAGGTCCGGATCCAGCAGGGCCAGCCGCTCGAAATTGACCTGCAGGGTGGAGCCGAGATCGGCGACGCTTGCCGGCAGGGCCGGATCGGCGACCCATTCGTCCCAGTCTCCCGCAGCGGTCTGCGCGATCGGTGGATGGCCGAGCGCGAGCAGCGTTTCGGTCAGTGCATAGTCGAGTGAGGCGATACGCAGGTCGGTCGCCGTCACGGCCGGCCGCGTGGACATCGCCAGCGTCGCCAGCCCGCCGAGCAGGACACGTCTGTCGATCACCATGAGGCAGCAGCCACGGGCGCATCGTCCTGATCGGCCTTAGAGATTGTTGTCATCCAGATACAGCGTCTATCTTGCCACGATCGCTACAGGGTTTGCGTACATCCGATTTCATTCGGGACGGCCCGGACCGACCAAGCTGCCGCCCGGCAGTTCGAGAGCGCAACGGTCCCGCCGAGACCCGGACACCTCGGAAACGGCCAAATGTTGACTCTACAATTCATGTTTATCTATCGCTCGACTGCGTCCAAGGGCAAGGGGTCCTCGACAGAAGGGCTGTGCGACATCGGGAATTACCGGCCATCGAGGTCGCGCCAACCCGTGCGACGCGCGGGGTGAGGCGTCCCACGTCACGGCCCGCGGCAAGTCTCGCACTGTTGCCGGCGGCGGCGCTGGCACAGGACGCCCGGTCGCGCTGGACACGGTGACGATAGAGGCTATCGGCAATTGGCAGACGGGACGTCCGGCGACCCGGCAATAAGGCGGCCAGGGCGCCGACTACGCCGCCAACGGCCATGTCGCCGAGACACCGCGTCCGCCGCCAAGACCGACCTGGCGATCGTCGAGCTCTTGCGCATGGTGACCGGGGTCACGCCGGAGCAGTTCGACGACCGTGCTGTCCAGTCATTCACAAAGCGCTGGCCTATTCGGCCGCGGCGCCTTCAGCATCGATCCGCGCTTCCATTCCTTCCAAATCCGCGATCATCGATCTGACCTCGAAACGGCGGATGACGGAGAGCTTTCGGCAGATCGGCGCCGAATACGGCACCAAGGACCGCTACCAGGTGACCTTCGACGCGACCGGTCCGCCGGGCGAGTCGGGCTCGACCTCCTACCGGGCGTCAGACGGAGACGTATTTGCGCCAGTCGTGTTCCTCCCGGAAGCCGAGGACGTCGCGGATCTTGCGATTGGACAGCGGCGCCTCGTAGGTGCCGAGTTCGCGGGCGACGGGAATTTGCGGGCAGTATTTGGCCAGGAACTCGGCCGTCGGCATGTTGGCGGTGATCGTGTCGTTGGTGGCATTGAACACCTGGAAGCCGAGGCCGTCCTTGGCGATCGCGAGGTCCACCATCTGCCCCAGATCGCGTGCGTCGATGTAGCTCCAGGCATTGCGCTTGCGCGACATCGGGTCGGCGAGGAAGCCCGGGAACATGTCGTATTCGTGCGGCTCGATGACGTTGCCGATGCGCAGGGCGTAGATGTCGGCGCCCGAGCGCATGGCGAAGGCGCGGGCGGTCTTCTCGTTCACCACCTTCGACAGGCCGTAGCTGTCCATCGGGTCGATGTCGTAATCCTCCTCCAGCGGGAACCGGTGGAAATCCTTGTCGCCTTCGGCGAAGCACACGCCGTAGGTCGTTTCGCTGGAGGCGATGACGATCTTGCGGATGCCCAGCTTCACCGCCGCCTCGATGACGTTGTAGGTGCCGATCGTGTTGACGCGGAAGGTCTCGTTGTCCGGCCGGATCAGGACGCGCGGGATCGCCGCGAAATGGACCACCGCGTCGATCGCCGCCGGACCGGTGCCGGTCGCAAATTCCTCGAGCCCGAAATGGCTGGACAGGGCATTGTACATCTGGCCGCTGTCGGTGATGTCGGCATTCAGATTGTCGACGCCGTCATGGTCGAAGGGCACCAGATCGACGTTCAGCACCTTGTGGCCCTTGTCGAGGAGATAGGGGACCACGTGGCGTCCGGCCTTGCCGGTGCCGCCGGTGAAGACGATACGTTTGCTCATTCGGGAATCTCCTTGTCAGTTCATGCGGCTCTGGCCGCAACGGTGCCACCGGTCGCTCCGGGCGGAACGGCGTGGTCGCGGCACGCGTCGTGCCGAGGTGGGGCAGTTCGCACGCCTGGCCAGTGGCGCGGCGTCGTCGCGGGCTGCGCTATTCGCGCAGCCTGAAGTTGCGGATACGGTCGAAGAGCACCGCCAGGATGATCGCGCCGCCGATGAAGGCGCCCTGCCAGAAGGCATTGATGCCGAGAAGCCCGAGGCTGTTGCGGATCACCTCGATCAGCCCTGCACCAACGAGGGCCCCGAAGGCCGTGCCGACGCCGCCGGCCAGATTGGCGCCGCCGATGACCGCTGCCGCAATGACCTGCAGCTCCATGCCGGCGCCGATATTCGTCGTCACGGCGCCGAGCCAGCCGGTCTGGATGATGCCGGCAATGCCGGCGCTCAGGGCGGAGATCATGTAGACCGCCACCTTGATCGGCCGCACCGGAACGCCGGTGAGGGTGGCGGCATGCTCGTTGCCGCCGATGGCGAAGACATGCCGGCCGAACTTCGTCCAGCGCAGGACGAAGCCGGTGATCAGCGCCAGGACGACCATGTAGACGACGGGATTGGCGATGCCGAAGAAGAAGGCGCCGCCCCCCAGCGCCAGGAGCGCATCGTGATCCGGGCCGAACTCGAAGACCACCGTGTTGTTGGACACCACCATGGCCAGGCTGCGGGCGAGCGACAGCATGCCGAGGGTCACCACGAAGGGCGGGAAGTCGAGATAGGCGATGAGGACGCCGTTGAACGCGCCGACCAGCAGCGCGGTGCCGATCGCCGCGGCGATGCCGATCTCGATCGAATAACCGGCATGCATGACGACGGCGAGCACCATCGAGCACAGGCACAGCACGGAGCCGACCGACAGGTCGATGCCGCCGCTGATGATAACCAGCGTCATGCCCAGCGCGACGATCGCCGTGAAGGAGACGTTCCGGCTGATATTGTAGAGGTTCCGGCTCGTGGCGAAGGAATCGGTCGCGGCGGACAGATAGAGGCAGGCGACGACGAGGGCGACCACCACCCAGAAGGTCTGGCTCGCAAATAGCGAGCTCAGCCAGCTTGGCTGCTTGTCTTCGATCGGTTGGTCCAGCGTGAATGCCATGGCGGGTGTCCTGGAGGTCGTCTCGGGGCTTGACGTGAGTGCGTCTCGACTGTGGATCAGGCGTGTTCGATCGCGCCGGTGATCAGGCCCGTCACCTCCTCGGGCGAGCTGTCCGCGACCGTCTTGTCGGCGACCTTGCGGCCGCGGCGCATGACGATCACCCGGTCGGCGACGGTGAAGACGTCCGGCATGCGATGGCTGATCAGGACGACCGTGATGCCCTGATCGCGCAGGCGCCGGATGAGACTGAGCACCTCGGCGACCTGGCGCACGGAGATCGCCGCGGTCGGCTCGTCCATCAGGACGATCTTGGCATCGGACAGGCGCGTGCGTGCGATGGCTACGGCCTGGCGCTGGCCACCCGACATCTTCCGCACCAGGTCGCGCGGCCGGGTCTCCGATTTCAGCTCGGCGAAGATCTCCCCGGCGCGCTTGTACATGCCGGGATAGTCGAGAATGCTGAAGGGCCAGATGCCGCGCCGCAATTCGCGGCCGAGATAGACGTTGGCGGCCGCCGTGAGATTGTCGCAGAGCGCCAGGTCCTGGTGGACGATCTCGATGCCGTGCTCGCGGGCCTCGACGGGCCTGTGCATCACCAGCGGCATGTCGTTCATCCACAACGTGCCGTGGCTGGGGCGGAAATTGCCGGCGATCATCTTGACCAGCGTCGACTTGCCGGCGCCGTTGTCGCCCATCAGGCCGACGACCTCGCCGGGCATCAGCGAAAAGGACACGTCGTTGACCGCCTGGATGGCCCCGAAATGCTTCGACACGTTCTTGAGTTCGAGAACCGACACGTCAGACCGTCCCTCCCATGTCCATCTCCCGGCCCCTGCTTCCGTCTTCGGCTGCCGATCCGGTGATCCTCTAGGGACCGCGGAACCTGCCACAGCGGCATGTGAAGCAGGCCTCCGCGGCCGCGCGAACATCGCGTTTCGAGGGCGATAAGGCACGCTCGCCGCGCGGGCGTCAACGGGATTTGCGGGTATTTGTCGGCAATCCGGCATTTTTTACTTGTGTCGGAAAATACGGTTGACCGTCTTTACGGCCCACGCTTAGATACCGATCGGATGGCAACTTGGGTTGCAGCGCAGCAGCTTTCATGATGCGCTGCAATACTTCAGGAAGGCATGTTATCGGGCAGGGCGGCGCAGTCGAAACGGTGCCCGAAGCTGACTGTTTGCTGGCGTACCGTTCGGCGCGAGACGGTGGTGACGGTCAGCCCTGCCAGGCCTGCTGCCGGTGGCATCGGCACATAATGCGCGCCGGTTGGAAGCGTATCTGCGAGCGCGGGAGGCGCCCGCAGCGATCGGTGGGCCCACAATTGTACGGGTCCCGCCGCTGGAGTGTGCCGCTGCGGATCTGGGCAGCGGAAACCGGACTGCGGACGCCTAGCCGCTGCCGCAAGCGAAGCCGTCGCCATCCTTCGAGGGCGCGGGCAATCACTGGGAGGACGATATGAAGACTTCGACGTTACTGGCCGCCGTGGCGGCCGCGGCGCTGACCCTTGGAGCCGGGCCGGCACTCGCCAAGAAGCAGCTGGTGATCGTGGTGAAGGGCCTCGACAACCCGTTCTTCGAGGCCATCAACCAGGGCTGCCAGAAATGGAACCAGGAAAACGCCGATTCCGAGTATGAGTGCTTCTACACCGGTCCCGCCTCCACGTCCGACGAGGCCGGCGAGGCGCAGATCGTCCAGGACATGCTCGGCAAGGCCGATACGGCGGCGATGGCAATCTCGCCCTCCAACGCCAAGCTGATCGCCCAGACCCTGCGAACGTCCAGCCCGACGGTCCCGATCATGACCATCGATGCGGATCTCGCCGAGGAGGATTCCGACCTGCGCCTGACCTATCTGGGCACCGACAACTACCTGATGGGCAAGCGGATCGGCGAATACATCGCCGAGGCGAAGCCGGACGGGGGCACGGTCTGTACCATTCAGGGCAATCCGGGGGCCGACAACATCCTGCGCCGTGCGCAGGGCATGCGCGACGCGCTCTCGGGCGAGGAAGGACTGCCGGCGCTGGCCGGCGAGGGCGGCTGGACAGAGGTGGCGGGCTGTCCGGTCTTCACCAATGACGACGGCGCCAGGGGCGTCCAGGCGATGACCGACATCCTCGCCGCCAATCCGGACCTCGACGCCTTCGGGATCATGGGCGGGTGGCCGATGTTCGGCGCGCCACAGCCCTATCGCGATCTCATCGGACCCTTCGCCGACCGGATCGCCAACAACGACTTCGTCGTCGGCGCCGCCGACACGATCGGCGACCAGGTGGCGATTGCCGGCGAGGGGCTCGTGACCGCCCTGGTCGGCCAGCGGCCGTTCGAGATGGGCTACCTGGCACCCACGGTGATGATCGACCTGATCGAGGGCAAGACCGTCGAAGACCCGGTCTTCACCGGTCTCGACGAATGCACCAAGGATACCGTCGACACCTGCATCCAGAAGTAAGGCGTCCCGGGAGCGGCCGGTCGCCTGCCGTTCCGGACCCATCGCCACGATCATCGGCCGCCTGCAGCATGTTTGCAGGCGGCCGACACGCGTCTGGCATGTGCCTGAAACGGATTGCGGTGCCGTCCGGGCCTGGGCTGATGGGACGGGACAGCGCCTCCGACGAGCCGCCGCATAATCCGGGGCCGTGACGTCTCGCGGCGACACGCGCGGAGCGCCACGGGAGCCGCCACCAATCCTCACGCGGGCGGGGACTGACCCAAATGGGCGGACTCCGGACACATCCCGCAAGCGATGCGACGAAAGCTGCAGGCGCGGGTCATCGACGGGGCATGTCATCATATGTTGTTGTGAGGCCGGGGAGGCTCGGCAGCGCCGCTTTGCCAGGCGGAGAGCCGGGCGGGTGATCTGCGTCGCGCCGGGAGGAGGAGTGCGATGCGGTGACGGACAAAGCCAAGGACGACCGGCCCCTGACGGCACGGGTCGTGGACGAATTGCGCGAGCGGATCGAGGCGGGCGACTATGCGCCCGGGGACAGGCTGCCGACCGAGCCCGTGCTGGTCGCGCGTTTCGGCTACAGCCGGACGGTGATCCGCGAGGCGATTGCCGCGTTGCGCGCCGACAGGCTGGTGGAATCGCGGCAGGGGGTGGGCGTGTTCGTTCTCGGGCCACGCCAGCGCGAACAACTGCCGGCGCTGTTTGCCGATGCGAGCGACAAGATTTCCGACATCATCGAGGATCTGGAGCTGCGGCTGGGCATCGAGGTGGAGGCCGCCGGGCTCGCGGCCCTGCGCAGTTCACCGGCGCAGGAGGCGGAGATCCAGGCCCAGATCGAGAGTTTCGAGCGGGTGGTCGCGGAAGGGCGCTCCACCGAGAATGCCGATTTCGCCTTCCACATGGCCGTGGCCGCCGCCACCAACAACCAGCGCTTCAAGGCGTTTCTCGAGCATATCGGCCGGCGCATCATCCCGCGCGTCAAGTTCCGCACGGCGATGGGTGGCATCGATCCCCTGCCGAACCGCGACGAGGAACTGCTGGCCGAACATATCGCCGTCGCCGAGGCGATCTGGGCCCGCGACCCCGAGGCGGCGCGGGAGGCCATGCGCCGCCATCTGCAGGACTCCGTCAAACGCTACCGGGCCATCACCCGCGCGTCCCGCCCGGTGCATGGCAACGATTGAGCGCGGCGCGCCGGTCATCATCCGGTGGGGTCACGGACATCGTATGACCGTCGGGACGGACGCCACACGGTCCGGGCCTGTCGCGCGAGATCGCACGAGCGGGCGGTTCAGTTCTTTGCGGGCAGCAGCCCGGCCTGGTAGCGGATCGGCGTGCCGTGCGGCGTCGCTTCGGCGGCGCGGTGCCAGACCGTCTGGGCCGCATCCACGGCAGCGGCCGTGACCAGCCCACTGGTGGCTAGGACCTCTTCCAGCGCTGCGAGCCAGGCGGTGAAATAGGCATCCGCGGCGGCCTGCGGAGTGGTTTGGCCGGCGGGCAGGGCGGCGCAGGCCCGGCCGAGCGCGGCGGCCCAGTCGGGCCAGGCGAGGATGCCGCGCTCGTTGAGCGCGACCGTCATGGCGAAGGCCTTGGCCTGCCAGGGCTCGAAGAAGACCGGCTCGCCCGCCTCGTCGCGCGGCAGGCCCGGCGAAGCGGCAGCAAGGGTCTGCTCAGGCGCGCTCAAGATAGGGCTCCCAGGCATCGACGGAGACAAGATCGTCCGGCGAGGCGTCGCCGCCCCACAGCGTATGGGCATCGAAGACGATGGTGTAGAGCCAGTGCGCCTCATGATCGTCGCCCCTGGCGCTGGCATCGGCAAAGACGTGGAAGCCCTGCACCCGCTCGATCGTGCCGGTCTTCTCGCGGGCATAGGCGGGCAGGCGGACGTGATGGCGCGGCTGGAGGTTGCGGGTGCGTACCGGGTCTCCGGGCGCGAAGGCCGGCGTCCGGCCCTGCGGGTCGCGGTCGGCCGGGTTGCCCTTGGCAAGGGCCGTCGCGACGGCCTCGGCCTTCAGCACGCGGTTCGGCGGCACGGTCAGGTCGAGGGGGCGGCCGGCGCGCAATTCGCGATGGCTGACGAGGCCGTGGCGCAGAAGCAGCGTTTCCAGCCCCTTGATCCAGATCTCGTAATAGGACGAGCCGTAATAATCGGCCGGGTGCCGGTCCTCGCGGGCGGCGCGGCTTTCGTCGATCGACCAGTGGCCCATGGCACCGGCGGCGAGCGTCAGAGCCAGGGCGCGCCGTTCCCAGGGCGCATGGAAGAGCGGTTCGTCGGGCTCGGGCGCGATCGGGCCGAAGCCGTGGCGCCCGCCGAGATCGTGCGGGCCGTTCACGCTGCCGGCTCGCGCGCGGCATCCGAGGGCAGCGCCCGTTCGGTGCCGATCATGGAATTGCGGGTGACGAGGGCGGCCAGTGCGGCCTCGGACAGATCCTCGGTGCCTGCCGGGCGCTCGGGCACAACGAGATAGCGCAGCTCGGCGGTGGAATCCCAAACCCGGACCGACACGCCGGCAGGCAGGTCCAGGCCGAATTCGCGCAGCACCCCGCGCGGATCGGACACCGCCCGGGAGCGGTAGGGCGGCGATTTGTACCAGACCGGCGGCAGGCCGAGAACGCTCCACGGATAGCAGGAGCACAGGGTGCAGACGACGAGATTGTGGCGCTCGGGCGTGTTGAACACGGCCTGCATGTGCTCGCCCTGGCGCCCGGTGAAGCCGAGGGACGCGATGGCGGCGGTGGCGTCGCGTTCGAGCCAGGCGGCGTAGTCGGGGTCGGCCCATGCCTTCGCCACCACCATGGCGCCGTTGCGCGGTCCGATCCTCGATTCGTAGGTGTCGATGATCGCGTCGAGGGCGGCCGGATCGACCATACCCTTCTCGGTCAGGATCGTCTCCAGCGCCATGACGCGGGCGGTCATCGGGTCGAGATGATTGTCGTGGTCGTGATGATGATCGTCCCTGCCGTGCGACCCCGTCATGAATCCTCCCGGATGTTTCGTCGTGTCGGAGGCGTGCCCGCGGCCATACGGCATCGGACGACCGGCTCCTCTTCCGGCGCAGATGATAGGCGCGGCGGGGGAATTTACCAACATGGCCACCGGGCCCGGGGACGTCGCGACGGCAGCCGGGCGTATTGCCCGTTGACCGGAACGGGTGTTGAGGCGCACGACAGGCCAACGACAGCATCTGCCCGAGACCGAACCGAGTGTCGGGAAGCACGATGCTGGGATCTCGTCAGTAGCGCGTCCTTCGTGCGTCCTGTCGGACACACGGCGCTCCAAGCGAAGCGGCGGCGCAAGGACTGCCCGCCGGTCGGCCCGATGCCCGGAGTATTGCCCCCATGACGGTTCAGCCCAATTCGATCGAGGGGCGCGACATCGCGTTCCACCTGCACAGCTACACCAATGCCCGCAAGCACGAAGCGGTCGGGCCGATCGTCATGGAATCGGGCGAGGGGGTGTATGTCACCGACACCGACGGCAACCGCTACATCGAGGCGATGGCGGGGCTGTGGTCGGTCGCCGTGGGCTTCGGCGAGACGCGCCTCGTCGAGGCGGCGGCCCGGCAGATGCAGAAGCTGAACTACTACCACACCTTCACCCACAAATCGCACGGACCGGCGATCGAACTGGCCGAGAAGCTGGTGGCGATGGCGCCGGTGCCGATGTCGAAGGCCTATTTCACCAATTCGGGGTCCGAAGCCAACGACACGATGATCAAGCTGGTGCGCTACCGCTCGAACGCGCTCGGCCAGCCGCAGAAGAAGAAGATCATCAGTCGGAACCGTGGCTATCACGGCGTGACCCTGGCCTCGGCGAGCCTGACCGGCCTTCCCAACAACCATCGCGCCTTCGACCTGCCGATGTCCGGCATCCTGCATACGACCTGCCCGCATTACTGGCGCGAAGGCCGCGACGGCGAGAGCGAGGAGGCCTTTGCGACGCGCTGCGCCGACGATCTGGAGGCGATGATCCAGGCCGAGGGGCCGGAGACGGTCGCCGCCTTCATCGCCGAGCCGGTGATGGGTGCGGGCGGCGTGGTGGTGCCGCCAGCGACCTATTGGAAGAAGATCCAGGCGGTGCTGAAACGGCACGACATCCTGCTGGTCGCGGACGAGGTGATCTGCGGCTTCGGCCGGACGGGCAAGATGTTCGGCTGCCAGACCTACGGGATCGAGCCGGATATCCTGACGCTCTCCAAGGCGCTGTCGTCGTCCTATCTGCCGATCTCGGCGCTGCTGATCAACGAGAAGGTCTATGGGCCGGTGGCGGACCAGTCCTCCGAGATCGGCACGTTCGGCCATGGCTACACGGCCTCGGGTCATCCCGTGGCGGCTGCGGTGGCCCTGGAGAACCTGAAGATCATCGAGGAGCGCGATCTTGTCGCCAATGCGCGCGAGATGGGCGAGGCGATGCAGGCCGGACTGCGCACGCTCGCGGACCATCCGCTGGTGGGCGAGGTGCGCGGCGTCGGCCTGATCGCGGCGATCGAGCTGGTTACCGACAAGCAGGCAAAACTGTCGATGCAGCCGCCGGGAGATCTGGCGGCGCGCGGCTTCGCGATCATGCAGAAGCACGG
The DNA here is from genome assembly GCF_036549475.1 of Aurantimonas sp. A2-1-M11. NCBI lineage: Bacteria > Pseudomonadati > Pseudomonadota > Alphaproteobacteria > Hyphomicrobiales > Aurantimonadaceae > Aurantimonas > Aurantimonas sp. A2-1-M11. Next base: position 65,140 of record NZ_JAZHLI010000016.1, read on the forward strand.
CGTCATCTCCCGCGCCATGGGGGATGCGCTGGCCTTCTGCCCGCCGCTGATCGTCGAGAAAGAGCACATCGCCACCATCGTCGAGACGACGGCGCGCAGTCTCGACGAATTGCAGGCCAGCCTCTGACCACGGACCACCGCACCCCGTAACGGCCGGTCCTGCATCCGCCCTGGTCCGGGCAGGACCGACCTACGCGCTGTGCCTCGTCTCAGGCCGCTTCCGCCATGGTCTGCGAACGGCGCAGCAATGCGGCGAGGGCCTCGAAGTCGCGGCGCCGCGCCGTCGAGGGGCGGAAGGCGAGGGCGATGGTCCGGTACGGCATCGGCGCCTCGAAGGGCAGGATCGCGATGCCGCCGCTGCGGGTCTCGTCGGGGATCGCCATTTCCGGGATCAGTGTCGCCCCGAGGCCGCCGGAAACCATCCTGAGGATCGTCGTCAGGCTGGTGGCGCCGAGGCCGGCCATCTGCCCCGCATCGGCGATGCGGCAGATGTCGAGCGCCTGGGCGCGCAGGCAATGGCCTTCCTCCAGCAGGATCAGCCGTTCGTTGCGCAGGGCCGACAGGGGCACAGGTTCCGCCACGCGCGTGGCCTCGGCCGCCGGCAACGCCAGATAGAAGCGGTCCTCGAACAGCGGGATGGATTCGAGCAACGGATCGTCCAGCGGCAATGCGACGACGGCGCAGTCGATCTCGCCGACCGCCAGATCGGCGATCAGCCGATCGGTGACGCTCTCGCGGATCTCGCAGACGAGCTGGGGATAAGCGCTGGAGAGTTCGCGCAGGAAGGTCGGCAGGATGTAGGGCGCGACCGAAGCGATCATGCCGAGCCGCAGACGCCGCGACAACAGCGCCTCGCCGGCGGTCGCCAGGCTTTCCAGTTCCTGCATCTCGGACAGGATGCGCCGGACCCGCTCGCCGATGAGGACGCCGTCGCTGGTCAGCGTGACGCCGGAGGGCGCGCGCTGGAACAGGGGCCCGCCGAAAAACTCCTCCATCTGGGCGATCTGCGCCGACAGCGCCGGCTGGCTGATGTTGAGCCGTTTGGCGGCTTGGCCGAAATGCAGGGTTTCGCTGAGAGTGCTGAAATAGCGGAGCTGTCGAATGGTGATCATGTCCGATAGGATAAACTGATCGATGCCGCTTGCAAATACGATTGGAGATTATCGGGCCGGTTCCGTAGGGTGCGCCTGGAACAATTCCAAAACATGGCGAAGGGAGCCTCTTCATGGCTGATCGCGAGAGATTGACGACGACATCCGGCGCGCCGGTGTCGAGCAACCAGAATTCCAAGACGGTGGGCCGCAACGGGCCATTGCTGCTCGAGGACTACCAGCTGATCGAGAAGCTGGCGCACCAGAACCGCGAGCGCGTGCCCGAGCGCGTCGTCCACGCCAAGGGCTGGGGCGCCCACGGCACGCTGGTCGTGACCGAGGACGTCAGCCGCTACACCCGCGCAAAGGTTCTGCAGCCGGGTACGAAGACCGAAATGTTCGCCCGCTTCTCCACCGTTGCCGGCGAGCAGGGTGCGGCAGACGCAGAGCGCGACGTGCGCGGCTTCTCGCTGAAGTTCTACACCGAGGAAGGCAACTGGGACATCGTCGGCAACAACACGCCCGTGTTCTTCGTCGCCGACCCCTACAAGTTCCCGGACTTCATCCACACGCAGAAGCGCCATCCGCGCACCAACCTGCGCTCGGCGACCGCCATGTGGGATTTCTGGTCGCTTTGTCCGGAATCGCTGCACCAGGTGACGATCCTGATGTCCGACCGCGGCATCCCGACCGATCCGAGCCGCATGAACGGTTACGGCAGCCACACCTTCTCGCTTTGGAACGACCAGGGCGAGCGCTTCTGGGTGAAGTTCCACTTCAAGACCCGGCAGGGCCACGCGCACTTCATCAACGAGGAAGCCGAGAAGGTCATCGCCAAGTCCCGCGAGAGCTACCAGGAAGCGCTCTACGGGATGATCGAGGACGGCCGGTTCCCGAAGTGGGACATGTTCATCCAGGTGATGCCGGAGGACGAGGCCGATGCCTTCGAGGAGAAGACCGGCTGGAGCGCGTTCGACCTGACCAAGGTCTGGCCGCACGGCATGTATCCGCTGATCAAGGTCGGCGAGATGGAGCTAAACCGCAACCCGGAGAACTACTTCACGGAAGTCGAGCAGTCGGCGTTCAACCCGTCCAACGTGGTGCCGGGCATCGGCTTCTCGCCGGACCGGATGCTGCAGGGGCGTCTGTTCTCCTATCCGGACGCACATCGCTACCGGATCGGCACGCACTATGACGCGCTGGCGGTCAACAAGCCGCGCAGCCCCGTGGCCCACTACCACATGGGCGGCGAGATGACGCTGGGCCTGGCGACCAACCCGGACGCCTATTACGAGCCCAACTCGTTCGGCGGCCCGGTCGAGGATCCGAGCGTCGAGGAGCCGCCGCACCGCTACTCGGGCCAGGTGGGACGCTACGATTTCCGCGGCGAGGCCGACCATTACAGCCAACCGCGGGCGCTCTTCGAGATGTTCGACGCCGGCCAGCGTGAACGTCTGTTCGGCAACATCGCCGGTGCGATGCAGGGCGTGCCGCAGTTCATCGTCGATCGCCAGCTGGCGCATTTCGACAAGGTGCACGCGGAATACGGTGCAGGCGTTCGCCAGGCGATCGCGGCGCAGACACGCGACGATGCCGAGGCCAGCCTCAGCACCAGCCACAGCGCCGCTGCGGAATAGGCAAGACCACCGGTCCTGTGACGATCATGGCCGGCGCCGCGTGCGCCGGCAGAAGAGGGCTGGGAGCGATCCCGGCCCTTTTTGCTTGCGGGGGTGCCGCCACGTGGTGCAGGACTGCATCCAATCCGCAAGGCCATCCGACCGAACGCGACCCGTCGAAGCGACGGCCGCCGCTCGCCCATTCGGCCATTGCGCGCAATGCACGGCATCGTCCGGCACATAACAGCAAGGATACGTACATGCGCTTCGGCGGCCGGCTGTCTGCAGCCATCGAAATCCTGTCCGACATCGACGCGCGACGCCGGCCCGTGGCCGACGCGTTGAAGGATTGGGGCCTGTCCCATCGCTTCGCCGGCTCGGGCGACCGCGCGGCGATCGGCAACATCGTCTACGACGTGCTGCGCCGCCGGCGCTCGCTGGCATGGCGCATGGAGGACGAGGCGCCGGCGGCGCTGGTCTATGCCGCCGTGCTCGACAGCTCGGGCAAGAGCGTCAAGGATCTCGCCATCGCGCTCGACGGCGACCGGTTCGCGCCCGAGATGCCGTCGACGGACGATTTCGCTGCCTTCCGCACCCGCGACCTGACGCAGGCGCCCGGCGCTGTGCAGGCCGATGTGCCGGACTGGCTGGCGGCGCGCCTCGAGACGGCCTTCGGCGAAGCCTGGGTGGAAGAGGCCGCGGCGCTGTCCGACCGTCCGCCGCTCGACATGCGCGTCAACACGCTGCGCGCCGACCGCGACAAGGTCATCAAGGCGCTGGCGCCATTTTCCGCGAGCGCCACGGCGCTGGCACCGCACGGCCTGCGGATTCCGCCGATCGCCGGCGACGGGCGGCATCCCAACGTGCAGGTGGAGGCCGGATTCCAGAAGGGCTGGTTCGAGATCCAGGACGAGGGCTCGCAGATCGTCTCGATGCTGGCCGGCGCTGCGCCGGGCATGCAGGTGCTGGATTTCTGCGCCGGGGCAGGCGGCAAGACTCTGGCGCTGGCTGCGTCCATGGAAAATACCGGCCAGATCCACGCCTATGACAGCGATCGCCAGCGGCTGGCGCCCATCCACGACCGGCTGAAGCGGGCCGAGGTGCGCAACGTTCAGGTCCATGCCCCGCGCGACGACATCAGCGAGCTGGAAGGCCGCATGGATCTGGTGCTGGTCGACGCGCCCTGCACCGGCACGGGCACCTGGCGCCGCCGGCCGGATGCCAAGTGGCGGCTGTCCGAACGCCAGCTCGACAAGCGTGTCGGCGAGCAGGATGCTGTGCTCGACGCGGCCGCGCGCTTCGTCAAGCCCGGCGGCCGTCTGGTCTACATCACCTGTTCGCTGCTGCCAGAGGAGAACGGCGCCCGCATTGCCGCCCTGCTCGAACGCGAGGCGGGAGCAGGCTTTGCCGTCGCCGATGCCGCCGAACGCTGGTCCGCCGCCCTGCCGGAGGCGCCGAAGGCCTATCATGCCAGCTCGCTTGCGGGCGGCACGACGCTGACCCTGACGCCGCGCACCACCGGCACCGACGGGTTCTTCTTCGCCATCCTCGAGCGCCGCTGATGCATCCCTATGTCGCCCTGGCGTTGTACCTCGCCCTGACCATCGGGGGCGGCCTGTTGATCGGCGCGGTGACGGCGCCGGGCGACTGGTACCAGGCGCTGCAGAAGCCGTGGTTCGATCCGCCGGGCTGGGTCTTCGGGCCGGCCTGGGGCCTGCTCTATGTGCTGATCGCCATCGCTGGCTGGCGCATCTCGCGACGCGGCGAATTGCGGGCGGCGCGGATCTGGTGGCTGCAGCTCGGCCTCAACTTCCTGTGGCCGTTCCTGTTCTTCCGGGTCCACGCGACCGGCCTGGCGCTGGTCGAGATCGTGCTGCTCCTGGCAGTGATCTGCGCCTTCATCGCCCTGACCTGGCGCGCAGACCGTGTCTCGGCACTGCTGTTCGTGCCCTATGGCGCCTGGGTCACCTTTGCGACGCTTCTCAACGGCGCGATCTGGTGGTTGAACTGAGCGGAGCCCGGCAACATCAGCGCGGCGGGCCAAGCGAGCGAACGGCACGATGACCGATTACGACCCGACCATGATCGATGCCGCGACCGAGGATCTGGGCGGGGCGCGCGTGCTCTTCGTCATGGCCGCGTCGGCTGAATACGGCCCGGCGCTGCGCCGGCGCATCGCGCCGTTCCTGACCGGGGTCGGTCCCATCGAGGCGGCGCTGGGCACCGGCATCGCCCTGCACGCGCTCACCCTGGCCGGCCATCGACCCGACCTCGTCGTCTCGCTCGGCTCGGCCGGTTCGCGGACGCTGGAACAAGGGGAGATCTACCAGGTCTCGTCGGTCGCCTGGCGCGACATCGACGCGTCGCCGCTGGGTTTCGAAAAGGGCGTGACGCCGTTTCTGGATCATCCCGTCCATATCGAGCTGCCGACGCCGGTCCCCAGCCTGCCGCGGGCCCGGCTGTCGACGGGTTCCGACATCGTGTCGGGTGCGCGCTACGATGCAATCGATGCGGAGATGGTCGACATGGAGACCTTCGCCGTGCTGCGCGCCTGCCAGCGCTTCGACGTCCGGCTGGTCGGCCTGCGGGGCATATCCGACGGGGCGGCTGACCTGCACCATTACGACGACTGGACGACGCTGTTGCACGTCATCGACGAGAAGCTGGCCGATGCCGTCGACCGGCTCGAGATCGCGATCGATTCGGGACTGATGGACCCAAGCCCGTCCTGATCCGCAACCGGCCCCGGGGCAGCGCCCCGGAGCCGGTTGACGGGATCAGGCGGCCTTCTTGTTGATCTTGGCGCCGGCGAGCTTCGACAGCTTTTCGTCGGTCGCCTTTTCCTGCTTCAGGGTCTCCTGCAGCTTGGACACGACGTCTTTGTGGCCGAGGGTCCCTGCCCAGGTGATCAGCGTCCCGTAGCGGGCGATCTCGTAATGCTCCACCGCCTGGGCTGCGGCGAGCATGGCGGCATCGAGGGTCTCGGGGTCTTCGACCTCGTCCATCAGCTCGGTCGCCTCGTGGATGATACCGACGATCGCGTCGCATTTGACGGCCTTCGGCTTCTGGCCGATGCTTTCGAACACTTCTTCGAGCCGCGTGACCTGCTCCTTGGTTTCCTCCAGATGGGTCTGGAAGGCGGTCTTCAAATCGTCGCTCTGCGCCTTCTTGGCCATCTTGGGGAGGGCCTTGGCGATCTGCTTTTCGGCGTAATAGATATCCTGCAGCGTATGCAGGAAAAGGTCGTCCAGTGATTTGACGCTCATGTGAGTGGCTCCGGATCGCGGCATCATCACCGCGGCGCCAGAACGGCGCTGCCGATCCGGCGTTCCACCCACCCGATGGGGTAATGCACAGACGGCTACCGAAGCGGAATCTTGCACCGGAATGCTGCGCGAGATGCTGGACTTTGCTGCGCAGCTTTCCTAAAGCCTCGCCATGACAGCGCACCCCGATACCGTCCTCATCATCGACTTCGGCTCCCAGGTCACCCAGCTGATCGCCCGGCGGGTCCGCGAAGCCGGCGTCTATTCCGAGATCGTCCCGTTCCAGTCGGCCGAGGAGGGCTTTCATCGCCTGAAGCCGAAGGCGGTGATCCTGTCCGGCTCGCCGGCTTCGACGGGTGACATCGACGCGCCGCGCGCGCCCCAGGCGGTGTTCGATGCCGGCATTCCGGTGCTCGGCATCTGCTACGGCCAGATGACCATGTGCGTGCAGCTGGGCGGCCGGGCCGAGCCTTCGACCCATCGCGAATATGGCCGTGCCTTCCTCGAGGTGGAGAAGAACTGCGCTTTGTTCGACGGCATCTGGCCGGAAGGCACACGCCACCAGGTCTGGATGAGCCATGGCGACCGGGTGATCGACATGCCGCCGGGGTTCGAGATCTTCGCCCGATCGCCCGGTGCGCCCTATGCCGTCTTCGGCGACGAGTCCCGGCGCATGTACGGCATCATGTTCCATCCGGAGGTCGTCCATACCCCCGACGGTGGCAAGCTGCTCGCAAATTTCGTCCACAAGATCGCCGGCCTGTCCGGCGACTGGACCATGGCGGCCTTCCGCGAACAGGCGGTCGAGGAGATCCGCGCCAAGGTCGGCGACGGCAAGGTGATCTGCGGCCTGTCCGGCGGCGTCGATTCCTCCGTCGCGGCGGTCCTGATCCACGAGGCCATCGGCGACCAGCTGACCTGCATCTTCGTCGATCACGGGCTGCTGCGGATGAACGAGGCCGAGGAAGTGGTCTCCATGTTCCGCGACCACTACAACATCCCGCTGGTCCACGTGCAGGCGCAGGACACCTTCATCGACGCGCTGGAAGGCGAGGTGGACCCGGAGGTCAAGCGCAAGACCATCGGCCGGCTGTTCATCGAGACCTTCGAGGCCGAGGCCAAGAAGATCGGCGGCGCCGACTTCCTGGCGCAGGGCACCCTCTATCCGGACGTGATCGAGAGCGTGTCATTCACCGGCGGGCCTTCGGTCACCATCAAGTCGCATCACAATGTCGGCGGCCTGCCCGAGCGCATGAACATGCAGCTCGTCGAACCCTTGCGCGAATTGTTCAAGGACGAGGTGCGGGTGCTCGGCAAGGAACTGGGACTGCCGGCGCATTTCGTGGGTCGCCAGCCCTTCCCGGGGCCGGGCCTTGCCATCCGCTGCCCCGGCGGCATCACCCGCGACAAGCTGCGGATCCTGCGCGAGGCCGACGCCATCTATCTCGACGAGATCCGCAAGGCGGGCCTCTATGACGCGATCTGGCAGGCCTTCGCCGTGCTCCTGCCGGTCCAGACCGTCGGCGTGATGGGCGACGGCCGGACCTACGAGTTCGTCTGCGCGCTCCGGGCGGTCACCTCGATCGACGGCATGACGGCGGATTTCTATCCGTACGACATGGAATTCCTGGGCACGACCGCCACGCGCATCATCAACGAGGTCAAGGGCATCAACCGGGTCGTCTACGACGTGACCTCGAAGCCGCCGGGCACCATCGAGTGGGAATGATTCCGCTGGCCTGAACGGGGCCGCGATCGCCCGGGCCGGGCCGACACCAGCCGACAGGACGCTACCATGACGCAAGCCAGTGCCGCCGCGACGGGCCGGCCGAGCGCCAACACGCTCGGCATGGCGATCATGCTGTTCGGCATCTTCCTGTTCATGGTCAACGACACGCTCGGCAAGTGGCTGGTGTCCACCTATTCCATCGGCCAGGTGCTGATGATCCGCTCGCTGGCGGCGCTGATCGTCTTGGCGCCGTTCTTCTGGCGCACCGGGCTGAAGCCGCTCGTGGGGCTGGAGCGGCCGGGGCTGCAGGTGCTGCGCGTCGTCTTCGCGACGGTGGAGGTCATCGCCTTCTACGGCGCCGTCGCCTATCTGCCGCTCGCCGACACGATGGCCTACTGGCTGGCCGCCCCGATCTACGTCGCGGCGCTCTCGCCGATCTTCCTGAAGGAACGCGTCGGCATCCGGCGCTGGACGGCCATCGTCGTCGGCTTCGTCGGCGTGCTGGTCGTCCTGCAGCCGTCGCAGGCCAGCCTGACCGCGCCAGCCTTCATCGCCATCGGTGGCAGCCTGACCTTCGCGCTGATGATGATCACGGCGCGCAGCCTGCGCGGCACGTCCGACAAGGCGCTGGTGTTCTGGCAGACCGTGGGCGCGCTCGTCGGCGGGGCGCTGCTCGCGCCGATGGGCTGGGTGACGCCCGGCCTGATCGACCTGGTGCTCCTGGCAATCCTCGGCGTCGTCGCCATGGCCGCGCATATGTGCGTGACGCGGGCGTTCAAGCTGGGCGATGCGGCCGACATCGCGCCGCTGCAATACACCATGCTCCTATGGGCGATCCTGTTCGGCTACCTGGTCTTCGGCGACGTGCCGCGTCTGACCATGCTCCTGGGCGCCGCGATCATCATGGGGGCGGGGCTGTTCATCTTCTTCCGCGAACGCCAACTCGCCAGGCGGGTGAGTATGACCCGCCCACTGACGCCGGGCTAGGCATCGGCCGCGGCGCCCGGCCGGACGTGCGCCGCGGCGCCGGACACGCCGCGGGCGGGGAGAGCGGGCCGGAGTGGCCCGCCTTGCGGTCAGCCGCAGCGGACCTGGGACACCCGATTGGCGTTGTCGGTCTCCAGATTCAGCCGGCCCGAGACGAATTCCTGGGTGATCGGCTGGTTCGGATAGAGAACCCGCACGGTCTCGGCGCCGGTGGCCGCCTTTGCTGCCTCGGTCGCCTCGACATTGGCGATCTGCCCGATGAGATACCGCGCCGCTTCCGGATTGCAGCTGCCAATCGCCGGTCCACCCGGCGCCAGGCGGCCGTTCGTGCCGGCGGTTCCCCCACCAGGCATCGGCGGCAGCGCCGTCGCGCCGCCCGGCCGGCCGTCCGATTGTGGCCGCAGGCCCGCGGGGTCCGGGCGCTCGGTGGCGCAGCCGGCCAACAGCAGCGCGGCGCTCGTCAGAATGGCGAGGGACATGGGACGCATCATGCAGGATCCTTCAACGCATTCGCGGCCGGACGAGGCCGATGCTCGCCCGATTCCGAGCGATTCGCCGCAACCCTAGGGCAGGCAACGGCAGGGAAGGAAGCGCTTGCCGGCGAAAAATCTTTCGGTGGCCGGCGATAAAGCGCAATCGCGCAAGATTTCGGCTAGTCTTCCGATCGGCGTGACGGCGACTGCCAGCACGAACAGAGGGGGCAGCCTGCATGGTAGTACTGGTTCTCGGCCTGGTCATCTTTCTCACCATCCATTCGCTGCGCATCGTCGCGGAGCCCACGCGCAACAGGATGCTGGCGCGGCTGGGTGAGAACCGCTTCAAGGGCATCTATTCGGTTCTGTCTCTCGTCGGCATCGTCCTGGTCGTATCGGGATACCGCGACGTGCGCATGGAGTCTGCGCTGCTGTATGCGCCGCCGGAAGGGCTGCGCCATCTGGCGCTCCTGCTGGTGCCGGTCGGTTTCGTCCTGGTCGCCAGCGCCTATCTGCGAGGCGGACGGATCAAGCGGGCAGTCCGCCATCCCATGGTGCTGGGGGTCGGTCTCTGGGCGCTCGGCCATGTGCTGGCCAACGGCACGGTCGCCGACGCCGTCCTCTTCGGCAGCTTCCTCGTGTGGGCGGTTCTCGATTATGCCAGCGCCATCAACCGTGCTGTCCCTGCGCCGGCCGGCAAATCACCCAGCCTGACCGGCGATGTCCTCGCCGTCGTCATCGGTCTCGGCCTCTCGGCGCTGTTCATCCTGTGGGCCCATCGCTGGCTGTTCGGCGTCGCGCCGATCGCTTAGCGGGCCATCGCGACTGCACGCCCTTTCACCTGCGCCAAAAATCGTTAGAAGACCCCAAGTGTTTGTGCTGGCCGGGCATCAGTCTCCGGCCGCGGCCGGTTTTCGAAGAGTGGGTGGATGAGCGACGAGAGTTTCTTTCGCGAGGTCAGCGAAGAGCTTCGCCAGGACCGGGTGAAGGCCATCTGGACGCGGTTCGGGACGTATATCCTGGCCGCTGTCGTGCTGGTGGTCGTCACCACCATCGCCGTTGTGGGCTGGGACCGATATCAGACCGCGCAGGCGAACGCCTCGGGTGACGCCTATCTGGCCGCGCTGCAGCTTGCTCGCGACGGCCAGCCTGACGCGGCAGTCACCGCGCTCGATGCGATCGCGGCCGATGGCTACGGCGCCTATCCCGATCTGGCCCGCATGAGCATCGGCGGCGTCTACCAGGCGCAGGGCAAGCCGGACGAGGCGGTCGCCGCCTTCGACCGGGTCTCGGCCGATGCCGGTGCGCCGGACGCGCTGCGCGACATGGCCGCGGTGCGCGCCGCCTATATCCTCGTCGATCACGGGTCGCTGAGCGATGTCCGCAGCCGGGTCGAACGGCTGACCGGGGACAGCGAGGCCCTGCGCTTCCCCGCCCGCGAGGCGGTCGCGCTGGCGGCCTGGAAGGCCGGCGACGCCGAGACCGCCTCGACGCTGTTCCAGCAACTGGTCGACGATCCCGGAGCACCGAACGGGATCATCAGCCGGGCCCGGCTCATGCTCGACCTGGTCGCCGCCGGCAAGCCGGCGCCCGAGGGAACGGTGATGCCGGCCGAGGCCGGCGTGGCGGAATCGCCGCAGACCGATGCTCCGGCGGATGCGGCGGCCCCGGTTACAAGTCCCGAACCGGCAGCTGCCGCGTCGGATGCCGGGCCAGCGGCCAGCGGCGCGCCTGCGCCGGCACCTGCGGAGTCGACCGCGCCTGCTGCCGAAGTGCCCGCTGCTGCCCCGCAGGGCGCCGAGCAGGAGACTCGTGCCACCTCGGGCGCCGCGAGCGGTGATGCCGCCACGGAGGGCGCCGCCATGCCGCCGGGGGTCGTTGCGCCGACCATCGCGGTGCCGACCACCGGCCTCGGCATGACCGAACCCGCCGAAGAGGCGGAAACCGATGCGGCCGCGCCCGAGGTCGAAACGACGACGCCGGTTGCGCCCCAGGGCGCGCCGCAAGCGCCGGCGCCCGCCAGCGCCGACTGAAGGAATCCCCAGCGGCATCGTCCGCCGCGGCCGGCTCGCCCGGCGCGGACGGTGCCGCAACCGATCGGATCGGGGCAGAGCTCGCACGTGAGAAACGGCCGGCGCCCCGCTCGCAACCGGCCCCGGCTTCGCGCCGGTGTGCCCCATCGCTCCGGAGGAGCGCGGAGACCGTCATGGTCACCATCGCCATCATCGGCCGACCGAATGTCGGCAAATCCACTCTGTTCAATCGTCTCGTGGGCAAGCGCCTGGCGCTCGTCGACGACCGGCCGGGGGTGACCCGCGACCGCAGGACCGGCGACGCCACGCTGATGGATCTCGACTTCGAGGTCGTCGACACGGCGGGTCTCGAAGAGGCGGGCGCCGACACGCTCGAAGGGCGCATGCGCACCCAGACCGAGATGGCGATCGCCTCGGCCGATCTGAGCCTGTTCATGATCGACGTGAAGGCCGGCGTCATGCCCCAGGACATGGCCTTCGTCGAGGTCATGCGCCGCACGGCCGGAAAGGTGATCCTGGTCGCCAACAAGGCCGAGGCACGCGGGTCGGAATCCGGCATGCTCGATGCCTTCGCGCTCGGTCTCGGCGAGCCCATCGGCATTTCCGCCGAACATGGCGTGGGCATGGGAGAGCTGCGGGACGCCATTCTCGAGGCGCTCGGCGAGGAGGCCTTCGCCGAGCCCGGACCCGACATCGACGAGCCGCCCGTCGACGTGCCGGTGACGGACGACGACGAGGAGGTCGAGCCGGTCTACGACGCGACGAAGCCGCTGCGGATCGCCATCGTCGGCCGCCCCAATGCCGGCAAGTCGACGCTGATCAACCGCTTCCTGGGCGAGGACCGGATGCTGACCGGCCCCGAGGCCGGCATCACCCGCGATTCCATCTCCAGCGAGTGGGAATGGCGCGGGCGCACCATCAAGGTCTTCGATACGGCCGGCATGCGCCGCAAGGCGCGGGTCCAGGAGAAGCTGGAAAAGCTCTCCGTGGCCGACGCCCTGCGGGCGATCAAGTTCGCCGAGGTGGTCGTCGTGGTCTTCGATGCGACGATCCCCTTCGAACGCCAGGACATGTCGATCGTCGATCTGGTCATGCGCGAGGGCCGTGCACCGGTCATCGCCTTCAACAAATGGGATCTGATCGAGGAGCGCCAGGAGGTTCTGGCCGATCTGCGCGAGAAGACCGAGCGGCTTCTTCCGCAGGCGCGCGGCATTCGCGCCGTCACCGTCTCGGGCGAGACCGGGGAGGGCGTCGAGCGGCTGATGCGTTCGGTGGTCGACACCCACGAGGTCTGGAACAAGCGAATCCCCACCGCGAAACTCAACCAGTGGCTTGACCGAATGGTGACTCGCCATTCGCCGCCGGCCGTCGCCGGTCGCCGCATCAACATAAAATACATGACTCAGGTGAAGTCGCGGCCACCGACCTTCATGATCTCCACGAGTCGGCCGGATGCGCTGAATACGTCTTACACTCGCTATCTTATCAATGGGTTACGCGAGAGCTTCGGGCTGTTCGGCGTGCCGATCCGTATCGGGTTGCGCAAGCCGGACAATCCTTACGCCGGAAAACGCAAGCGTCCGTCTTGAAATCACCATCATCTGTTAACCAAGAAACAAGGTTAATGGGGGACGTTGGGTGACACCCATTGTATGACGCAGGCTTATCGGGGGAATGATGGCGGCTGTTGAACAGCGAGCGGGGACACGCCTGCAGATACTGTCGAAGGGGCGCGCAGCGAGAGCTGCGCTCCTCGCAACCGGCTGTTTCGCTTCCCTCGCGTTCGTGGCCAGCCCGGTCGCCCATCAGGACATGGCCAGCCTTCTCGGCGGTTCCGGTCATGCAAACCAGTGGCGGGCCTATTTCGTTCCATCGAAAATCGGTTCGACCGAAAAAGCTTCTATCGGCTTTGCCGGATCCGACATTCGCGAGCCGATCCTCGCCAGCCTGAACCTGCCCGAAGGACTCAACGCCGTGGTCGCGGCCCCGGTGGAAACGGCGATCGCCGTGAAGCCCGAGGAAAGCCGCATCGTGCGCGAGGACAAGGGTGGCCGTGTCCTCTCCCTGGTCCCCGCCAGCAGCCTTCCGCCCCGCGGATTCTCTGCCGGTTCGATCCTCGAACGCCAGTCGCTGCTCGGCTCGCGCGTCGTCGGTGGGCAGGAGCGCATCCGCACCGCCTTTTCCAAGGTTACGCAGTCGACCAAGGACGCCGTCACCGTCGCGATGAATTTCCAGCTGCAGGGACCGCCGAAGATCCCCGGCGCCAAGACCCTGACGCCGAACGACAAGATCATGCTGGCCTCGCTGACGCCCTCGGCGGGAGACACGAACGCCCTCGGCTATGCGCCTTCGACCGGCAGCGACCGGGCGTCGTCGCTGTTCGAATCGATCCTCAAGGACACGCCGGAAGCCTTCATTCCGCCGATCGGCGACAAGGACCATGCCTGGGCCGCGACCCCGCTGCCGGCGGACATGATGTCGAAGAAGGAGCAGAGCTGCCTGGCCAACGGCCTCTATTTCGAGGCGCGGGGCGAAAGCAGCATGGGCCAGGCGGCGGTGGCGCAGGTCATCCTCAACCGCGTCCGCAACCCCGCCTTTCCGAACACGATCTGCGGCGTGGTCTACCAGAACAAGAGCTGGCGCAATCGCTGCCAGTTCTCCTTTGCCTGCGACGGAACGCGCGACCGTGTCTCGGACGCCGGATCCTGGTCCAAGGCCAAGCGCATCGCCGAGCAGGTGACCCGCGGCGAGATCTGGATCAACGAGGTCGGATCGGCGACCCATTACCATGCGAACTACGTCCGCCCCCGCTGGGCCAGCGCCATGGAGCGCGTGGACACGATCGGCAAGCACATCTTCTACCGCACCTTCAACGGCGGCTGGTAAGCCGCCCGAGCGCCGCCGTCGGTCCTGTCGGTTCGGACCGGGGCAGCCTGTCGCGGCGCATTGGGGGCGAGTTTTCGCCCCCAACCATTCCCCTCGGCAGAGCGATGCTGTAGAGCGCCGTCAAGACAGCAGCAGGGGGACAGATCATGGCTCAGAACAGCAAGCGACTTCTGGAAATGCTGAGCGCGCAGCCGGTGGTGCCGGTGGTAGCGGTGGAATCTGCCGCCGAGGGCGTCGCGCTCGCCCGTGCGCTGGCGGCCGGCGGTCTCCGGGCCATCGAGGTCACGCTGCGCACGCCCGCAGCCCTCGATGCGATCATGGCGATCGGCAGCGAAGTGCCCGAGACCCTGTGCGGTGCCGGTACCGTCCTGACGCCCCGCCAATTCGACCGGGCCACCAAGGCGGGTGCACAGTTCATTGTCTCGCCGGGCGCGACCATGGAGCTTCTGGACGCCGCGCGGTCTTCGGACGCGCCGATGCTGCCGGGCTCGGCGACGGCGAGCGAGCTGATGGCGATGCTGGAAGAAGGCTACGAGGTCCTGAAGTTCTTCCCGGCCGAGCAGATCGGCGGCGCCGCCTTCCTGAAGTCGATCGCACCGGTCTTCCCCAGCCTGCGCTTCTGCCCGACCGGCGGCATCTCGATGAACAATGTTCGCGACTATCTGGCCCTGCCGAACGTCGTCTGCGTCGGCGGCTCGTGGGTGGCGCCGAAGGCCGCCGTCGCCGCCGGGGACTGGGATGCCGTCACCGCGCTCGCCCGCGAGGCCGTCGCCCTGCGCCGATGACGAGGCCTCGGGCCGCGAAAGCCGTCAGATGGGGGCTTTGATGACCGATCGTCGTCCGGCCGATGCGGCGAGGGCAAACGATCTCGCCGGACCTGGCACAACCGGCTTGACGCCGATCCGTCCTGCGATCATTGTCCCGTCTGCGCGGGCGTAGTTCAGTGGTAGAACGCAAGCTTCCCAAGCTTGATGTCGTGGGTTCGACCCCCATCGCCCGCTCCATACCGTTCGATCCGCCAACAGTTCGAAGCAGCACGCCGGGTGAGCGGTCGCCATCGAGCAGGCACGCGCTGACGCTCGCCCACCAAGGCCATCCTGGTTTTTGCCGGTACAGGAAGGACGTCGGCTGTGGTCCGCGAGCGACGATGTTCGCCATCTATGCGTCGCCTGCCATTGAAGGGAGACGCCGGAAACACGTTTGCGTTACCGGATTGGGCGGTCTTCATCCGTCATGGAGAGCCGCTCGGTGGCGAGCGGCGGATCGTCTCAGAAAGATTGCAACGGGCTGACGGTCGTGGCGCGTGCGATGATCGCCTCGACGCGGCAGGCGATCGCCTGGTTTCGAGTCTCCTCGGCGTCGAGCGCCAGACCCCAGCGATCGAAATCCCGCGCGTGCTCCCAAAGCCCGGTTGCACAGGCTTCGAGATGGGCGATCGCCGCTGCTGTCAGGGGCGTCGTCGTGGTCGGTCCGGATGGGGAATCGCGTCGGTCTTTCATGGCCAAACCCTAGCATGAGGGTTTGGCGGCTGGCTTCTGGTTCCGCCGCGATTTTGGTGGAAAATTGGGGATAACGGGGAGCGAATTGCGTCTCGAGAAGAGGCCGTTGCGTCATGTTTTCTAGCTAAGCAATTGCAATTCTTAACCATCCGTTAACATAGTGGTGGCCTGGCGAAAAAAGCCGTGCATATTCTGCCCTCAGAACGCAGTTCAGCAAATGTGCAGGAGAGTACCATGTCGACCATCACGGCAGCCAAGGAGCCCACCCCCGATATGACAGATTTTCTTACCGAGGAACTGTCGAGAGACTTCGCCGACCGCACCCAAAAGCCGGTTACGGCATCGAATGTCCTGTCCGGTCCGCCGCTGATCGTGGAAGAGCCGGTACCGCGCTTGCCGCGTCGCATCGACGGGGGCTTCGCCGGCCTCGGCCACGATCTCGACAAGCATGGCCGCGAATGCCGCAATGCCGTTCGGCTGATGGAACAACTTCGCCCACAGCTCGAGGCCGCCGAAGCCGAGCGCGCTCGCCTGAGCCAGGCGCTGGCCCGGATCATGCCCGAAATCGAAGAGAATGGCCGCGGTCTCTCCGGGATGATCGAAAATGCCCGCAAGGGCGACGTCAGCGGCGATCTCACGGCCAAGTTCACCAAGAGTGCTGCCAAGCTGGACGAGCTGGAAAATCTCTCCGAGGCCCTCAACGTGAACCTTATGGCGGTCCGGTCGGCCTGGGAGCAGTATGCCCGCGCGGCCATCCAGGCACAGCGTCTGCGCGACGGCCTCAAGGGCCACTGAGGTCGTTCGCCGACGCTGGTGATGGATAAGGCGTCGTCTGACGATGGTACTCGCGCAAGGGGCGGTCGGTTCGGCCGCTCTTCGCGCATCGGCGGCATGCAGATTGGACAGGCAGAAGCGGCCCCATCGATCAGGCGCTGCCGAAATGCGGATCCGTGCGATAACGCTGGTCGCAGAGATCGGCCCGGGAACGAATGTCGTGGTGGGTCTTCTCCCAGCGATGCGGATCATGCGCGATCTGGACCAGGGCTCGCACCGCCGCAAGGGCGATCAACAGCCAGTAGACGTGCACGAGCGCATAGTAACGCCACAGGGTGCCGCGCTCGTCCGGGGTGAGTGCCGGAAGGGACAGTGCGACGAACGCGAGGAACCCGCCGGTTGCGTTGAACAGGTCGATGGCAAAGATGATGCCGCCAACACCGTCCGGCATGCCGTTGTTCATCGCCGAAACGAGCATCGACAGGACCAGCACGAAGAACACCGGCTGGACCACTGCCGAGGCCAGCATGCCGACGAAGAGCATCTGGAACACGGCAAAGCTGACCGGCCCCAATTCGCGCCAGAGACGGGCTAGTTGGCGCATGTGCACAAGCCAGGTCTGCAGCCAACCCTTGGTCCATCGGGTGCGCTGACGGTACCAGACGGACCAGCGCTCCGGCGCATCCTCCATCGTCGGCCGTGACAATGTGCCGATCCGATAGCCGCTGCGATAGAGCCGCATGCCGAGATCGGCGTCTTCAGTGACATTGTGCGAATCCCAGCCGCCGACTGTGACCAGGTGTGCCCGGCGGAAATGGTTCGACGTGCCGCCCAGCGGCATCGGCAGGCGATGATGCGCCAGCCAGGGCAACAACCGGCGGAACAGGGCGGCGTATTCCAGCGCGAAGAGGCCGGCGAGCCAGTTCCGGTCGCCGTTGCGCACCACGAGCGGCGCCTGCAGGCAGGCGAGGTCGTCCGGACCGGTGCGGAACCGGCAGTAGGCCTCCCGCAACTGGCCCGGGTCAGGTTCATCCTCCGCGTCGTAGAGCACGACGAATTCGCCCTGGCAGAGCGGCAGGGCAAAATTCAGCGCCTTGGGCTTGGTTTGCGGCTTGCCCGGAGGGACTGCGACGATCTCGAATTGCGGCAGTCCGAGCGTGGCGCGGCGCACCTCGCGGATCGTCGCCAGGTCGTCGGCCTCGCTGACCAGCTTGATCTCAATGCGGCTTGCCGGCCAGTCGATCCGTGACAGGGCGCCGACCAGCCGCTCGACCACCCCGGTCTCCTGGTAGAGCGCGACGAGCACTGAATAGACAGGCAGCGGCCCCACGGCTTCGGCCGGGCCAGGCTCCGTCTCGCGGGGTGCCGGCGTCATTGCCGCGACCAGGCGAAGGGCGATGCAGGCGGCGAAGGCGACGCCGAAGAGCGGGTGCAGGACCGCAAGGGTCGCCGCGGGCGCAATGGCGAAGGCGGCCAGCAGCGCGCATGCGGCAAAGGCCAGCGTCGCGGCCTGGCCTGCCTCGACGACGGTGCGCGCCGAATGCCGCGGCGCGGTGCGGGCCAGGCTGAGCGTGGCCTCGTCCATGCGGCGCGCCTCGCTGCGGGTAGCGAGCGCAGCACGGATATCGGCCTGGGTGGTGAGCCGTGCCATGCGCCGGATGGCCGGTTGCATGGCAAGGAGCGCGGCGACCCGGTCGAGATCTTCCAGCCGCGGCTGGAGGAAGAGCTTGGTCGCAAGGCGCAAACCGCATGCCTTGACCAGACGGATCGGTCGACCGCTTTGCGGCTCGCGGGCCTCGATGATCCGGTCGTCGGGATCGATCGCCTCGATAGGGACGCCAAGCGCCTCGGCCATCAGACGCGCCAGCCGTTCCTCCGTGATCCACCGGCAGGCGATCAGTTCGACCGCAAGATCGGTGCCGTTGTCCGCGGCTCCTTGGCGGGCCTGTCGCAGGACGTCCGCCGTCAGGCCGAGTCTGGCGATCACACGGTCGCCGAGGGTCCCGCTGACGTGGGGGTGGCTCGGCGCCTGCGGGCGGTACCGACGCAAATCCGCCAGAGCGGGGAGGGCATTCTTGCGTGCGGACGGTTGCGGGCCACAAGGTCCCGCTGCATAAGCCGTCTGCGGATCGTTATGATCGTCACGCACGCGGGCGACCCCCGTTGGCGCCTGGTGCGTGGCTGCCCGGATCGGCTGCACCGGCTCTGCATCGTGCGCGGGTAATGACGCAAGGGAAAGAAATCTATGCGGGTAAGATTCGCGCCGAAGTTGCTAATTGTGGTCGGGCTCGCTTGCCTCGTCTTCGCCGCGGAAGCGGGATCGGGTTTCTCGCCCACGACTGCACAGGTGGCGACGCCGAATTTCTTCGATCAGCGCCAGCGCATGACCAAGCCCGATCTCGACGGGCGCAGCCGGGTCCGCTTCCTGACCACAACGAACTATCCGCCCTTCAACTTCCTCGACCAGCGCGGCCGGCTCGCCGGCTTCAACGTCGACTTAGTCCGGGCAATCTGTGAAGAGCTGGACATCCTGCCCCGCTGCCAGATCGAGGCGATGGCATTTCGCGACCTGGTTCCCGCGCTCAAGCGCCGCGACGGCGACGCCATCGTCGCCGGACTGTCGATGACGCCGGACACTCGGCGTGACCTGGCCTTCACTGAACCGTATTTCCGCTATCCGGCGCGGTTCGTGACGCGACGCGACACCCCGGTGACGGAGCCCGTCGCCGATGCGCTCGCCGGCAAGCCAGTGGCCGTTGCCGAGGGCAGCGCCCATGCCGCCATGCTGCGCGCCTTCTTCCCCCAGATCGACCGGCGGCAGTTCGCCACCCGTGACGAGGGGCTGGCGGCGCTGAAGAAGGGCGAGGTCGCCGCCTATTACGGCGACGGCGTCGGCCTGTCCTTCTGGCTGGAGAGCAATGCCGCCGAGGATTGCTGCAGCTTTTCCGGCGGACCGTTCCTGTCCGACCGCTTCCTCGGGGAGGGGCTGTCGATCGCGGTCGCACCGAGGGACGAGGAACTGGCCCGGGCGATCGACTACGCGATCGGGCAACTCGTCGAGAACCGGCGGTTCTCCGAATTGCTGTTGCGTTATTTTCCGGTGAGCGCGTTCTGAGCGGCGGGCTCAGAGCCGCCGGTAGCGCACCCTGGCGGAATGCTCGATCGCGCCCGCGGTCAGCCGGTCGAGTTCGAGTGCGTCGCGCAGGATCTCGAGAAAGCGCAGTTCGGGCTGGCTGGCGTGAACGTCGGAAGCCGCGACCTCGATGGCCAGCGCATAGGCGGTCTCGTACAGCTTCTCCGGCAGCGCCGACTTGAGATTGTCGATGATCGTTTCCAGTCCGTCCTCCTGCTCGAGGATGCGGCTGCAGCGCTCGGAAATCGCGCTCAGGCGGGTGCGGTCGAAGCCTTCGAACACCGGCAGGGTGTCGAGGATCGCACCCAACTCCCGCAATTCGTGATCGCTGATCGCACCGTCTGCTGCCGCCATCGACACCATGAGGTGAACCAGCGCTTCCCGCGGCCCGAGATCTGACATTGTCTGCAATCCTCGCTTCAGTGCAACCTCACGGCAAGCTATGCACCCGCAGCGGCCGCAACAAGCCGCCTTGCGCTCGGCACAGGGGAATCGGGTGAGTTGAATTTCACGAGATGAGGCTGACGAGGAATTTTTCGTTCCACCCGGCCTTCAATCGTTTGTTTGTCATCGACAGTTTGGCGGGATTCCGCCGC